>NZ_CP011033.1:600000-900000 GCF_002310815.1 Pseudoalteromonas tunicata
ATATAACTTTCGATATACCTACGGCCATTCAGGCATTGTGCAAACTAAGCAGCTACTTCTGAAACTGGACCATTTTGAAAAAGTGCTGAAGATAAAGCCGTCGGTTCAAGCCTGGCTGTAATAAAATGTCATGGTGTTGCAACATCAGTGGAACAGAATACTAGACAAATATGGACACGGCCCACTTTGCAAGTTTGAGCGGTTTTTATCTTGTAAAAAATACAAAAAAAATCGTTTATTCTTTTTGTTTGTTAACATCTGTTCATGTGGTTTTCTAATTAATTGAAAGACATATAAGACATATATGTACAACGTTGATAAAACGGTCGAAGTGTGGCGTAATCGACTTTACGACATCAGTTGGTACATGCGACTTTCGTTTTAAAATAAGTAAACGAGTTTATTGCCAGAAAAGCGAATAAAGAAGATAACTGCACAGGCCGATTTTATTCGCTGCCATCCAAGGCGCTCACCCTTCGGGCTGCCTAGGGGCATTAAAATTCATTCCTGATGAATTTTTGGGAGGGCGATCCCTTTTAAATTAAGAGTAATCGCAAGCGCTATTAGACGAGCAAGCTGTACTCAGTTGCATGATGTACGTCGATTTAAACCCCATTAGAGCCAAATTGGCTACAAACCTGCATGACAGCGACTTTACATCGATTCAAAAACGTATTGAGTATTATAAAAACAGTCCACGTTAGAAAAAACCGAACAAGTTACTCAGCAACCCAAGCAACTTATGGCGTTTGGCAGTAATGCAAACAACCAAACCATTCCCTTTAAGTTACTGGGTTCTTTTCTACTCACAGCTAGAACTCGCCGATTGGAGCGGGGGTCACATTGACCCAAAAAAGCGTGGTGCTATCAGCAAAACCCAACCCAAGATATTAGTTGAGCTAGGGATTGAAACTGCAGTCTGGCTTGAAACTTTACAAAACTTCAGGCGGCAATATAGCAATTTCACAGGCCAGCAAAATACGCTTAGACAATGCGTCCATCAACATCAACAAAGTTGGTATCGCGGGGTCGGTTAACTCGCAGTTTTAACCTTCATACAAGCAAACTAGGCATCCGCTTAATTTTGTAATGCCTGAAAATCGGACAATTCTTATAGCTCAAGCCAATTTATGCGCATCATCAGTTTTGATGGTGAAAATTCCCTAAATCAATTACTTCCACACTGAAGCCATTTAGCACATCAGTACATTTGATGGCGATTTTCAAGTTGCTATTTGATGCAAGTTATTTAAAATCAATGAGATATTTATGGCTGATGAGATGGACACTCCCAAAACGGCGTCTATGCGCCAAACTGGAAGTGAAACTCAGTTATTCTAGGAGCATCCATCATGAAGTGTAGAACTATTGGCATTGATTTAGCAAAATCTGTTTTCCAAGCGTGTGGAGTGAATCAACATCTAAAACCTGTTTTTAATCAACGATTAGCTAGGCGTGATTTTTATGCTTTTATGGCAGAGCAACCGCCCACGCAAGTGGTGATGGAAGCCTGTTATTCATCCCATTATTGGGGTCGAGAATTAACCCAATTAGGGCATACTGTCTGCCTAATCCCCGCTCAACATGTTACGCCCTTTGTTCGAGGGAATAAAAATGACCGCAATGATGCTCTAGCCATTGTTGAAGCAAGTCAACGACCTAACATTCGATTTGTGCCGATAAAAAGTGAAGCGCAACAAGAAGTCATGGCATTACATCGTATTCGTGAACGGTTAATCAAAAACAAAACGGCCTTAACAAACCAAGCACATGGTTTATTGAGTGACTTTGGGATTATTTTTAGCCAAGGAGAGCGCTGCTTTTCTGTCATGGCCCATATCGTCGCGGCAAGCTCACACGTGAGCGAAAATATAAAATCTCTTGTTGCCATGTTGCATGAAGAGTTTTTAGGGCTTAAAGCCAAGTTAAAAGTAATCGAAGCCAAATTAAAACAAAACTTAACCCAGTTTCCACAAGCAGAAATACTGCTTAGTGTGCCAGGAGTTGGTTACATCATCGCTTCCGCGTTAATTGCCTGCATTGATAAAGGGCAAGCATTTAAAAGCGCAAAAGATTTTGCTGTTTGGTTGGGAATAACACCGCGCCAATATGCATCAGGTTCACATAGTTATATGGGCAAAATATCAAAGCGAGGCCATCGTTATTTACGCAAGCAACTCATTCATGGCGCCAGAGCCGTCCTTAATCGCTATAAAAATGAAAACGATGCGCTCAAGGTGTGGGGTGAATCGGTCGCACATCGACGTGGTTTTAATAAAGCGGTGGTTGCAATTGCTCATAAACTTGCGCGAATTGTTTGGCACTTGTTGCAAAAAGATGTGATGTACCAACCTCAACATATAAAGGCCTAACATGAAGATTTCACACCATAACGTTATTTGTAAATGGTTACTAATTAAGCCATTACCTAAATAGCAACGGGTTGTTCACACCACTGTTAGCTAACACATGTTGATGAGTAAACGGTTTTCCCGCTTGAAAATAACCTGGGTGAGACAAGGGTTTAAAATCCGTGTGGGTGTTTAGGTATTTCAAGTACGGAATTCATCAGAGGCCGGCGGGAGTCAACTCCCGCCACTCTTCTCCTCAGAATCAGAGGAAAGAACAGAGCCTGTATATATGTCAGTGCTGATATTTTTAATATCTATTTATCAGAAAACCATATGAACATATGTTAACAAACAAAAAGAACACACTATTTATTTTGTATTTTTTACAAGATAAAAACAGCTCATGCTTGCAAAGTCGGTCGTGTCCATATATGTCTTTTTTCTTTCTCTACAAAGAAGATTGCAGTGAAGTGGCCGGTAAAGTCACGATTGATAAAACGACGTATTTAGGTAATTACGAAAAAAATGAACACATCACGGATGATAAAACCGTGATAGAGCATAAATACTATATCGGCGATATTATTGTTACGCAGCGCAGTGATAACACCACCGATACATTCTACCTGCATAAAGATCATCAAGGCTCAGTGATTGCGACCACGACCACTAATCAGCAAGATCAAGCCGAGGTGGTATCACAAGCTATGTATGATCCGTTTGGCAAACGTACTTCAGTGTATCTGGCTGCTAAGTTTGATGTATTTACCTACAGTCAGCCCACAGATAGAGGTTATACGGGGCATAAAATGCTCAGCGCCTTGGATATTATCCATATGAACGGTCGGATCTACGATCCAACCTTGGGTCGATTCCTACAAGCTGATCCGTTTATTCAGGCTCCGGGTAATAGTCAGAGCTATAACCGATATTCGTATGTATTGAATAATCCGTTGAGTTATACAGATCCAAGTGGGTATTTCTTAAAAAAACTATGGCAAACAACAACCGGGACTGTGCTTAGAGCAATTGCAAAAGTTCCAATATTAAACTCAATTATAACAGTCGGATTGAATTTTATTCCGGGGTGCCAAGGTTGGTGTTCAGCAGTTTATACAGCAGCTAGTACATATGCTGTAACAGGAAATCTTACAGGGGCATTAAAAGCAGGTGCAATAAGTTATCTGAGTGCGCAAGCTCTTCAAGGTGTCGGTGGTAGCGAGTATTGGGGAGACGCTGGAAGTATTCAAAACGTTGCCGCAAATGCAATGATTGGTGGTATTTCGACGGAATTACAAGGAGGTAAATTTGGACACGGTTTCTTCAGTGCAGGTATAAATGCGGCGTTTAAGCCTTCGATAAACAATATTGGTGGTGAAAATAGTGCTAACTCAGCTGTTGCTCGAGGGGATACTGCAGCGCTCAATTTATATAAGGTACACAGGGCTATTGCTGCTGGTGCTATAGGAGGAACTGCTTCAGTAGTTTCGGGTGGCAAATTTGCAAACGGAGCTGTAACTGGTGCGTTTACACAGATGTTTAATAATGAGACAAACAATCATCGAAAAGCCACTCATAAATATATAGAGATTTTAATTGATAGGGGGGACTCAGCTAGTAAGCAACAAGCTATCAATTTAACTGTAACCCACTTTGGTATAGACTTGGGGCACAAAGGAAAATTCAATTATCCGACATATGACCCTACGTTAGATTCTGATGGGCAAATAAATAATGGAATATTAATAGGGGATGGAGCATTTAGAAGTGTCGGATTTTTAGCTTCGACGATTTATCATGAAATGCAGCATATAAGAATGGGTAGCGTCACTGGGGATGAGTTTCAAGGCGAAACATTAAGTAATATGGAAGTTCGTGCCTATGATGCAGAATTACAAAACTCTAACCGATTTGGGTTATCGGGAAGTGAGCTTTTGGATATTAGAGGGAGACGAAGTGCCCACTGTATGTCTATTTCATCTGCGACTCGTGGGGAGTTTGGAATATCATGTTAACTAAAATACAAATTTTATTATTTCTAATTGTACAGTTTTTGTTTACGTGTAAAGCCAGTGAGCTAGAAGTGTTATTATTTGAAACGAATAGCGATATTAAGGTCCTATTGTCAAACAGCTCTTTGGACAATGTTTTGATAGAAAGTAAACTGATTTTCTGGGACTGCTCATTCGTAGGTAATTTATGTATTGAGGCGAAAACACTATCCGGAGATAACATGCCAGTGCATTATAGTCCAAAGCGATTCGATGTATCTTTTGGAGATCGTTTTGAATTAAGGCCTAGCAAAATTACAGGGGTTTCACTTTCAAAAGATAAGCTATCAATGATGCTTAAACTTAAAAAAGATAGCTCTGTGTATATTACAGTGCATTACCACAATAAGTCTTTAGACAAGGTTTTTAGTTCGAAGCCAACAAAAGTCGATATAGAAAGAAGGAATTAATGATAAAGACAGAAATGATGGACACCCACTCCAATTTGCATGTTGGGGTGGTTTGTCTAAGCTTTAGTTTCTTCAAAATCATGTTCAAAAAATCATCACCATCAACAAGGTCATTTTCGTCTAGATTTTGAAAACGGTTTTTGACTAACGCAAGTTTTTCAATCTCATCGATATCGGAATCGAGGTGATCTTCGCATCGAAAGATAATTTTCTTGCGAATAGCGTTTGGTCTATCTGGTGATGGTGCAATTATCTCAGTTCTAATATCGACATGCTTTTTGCAGCAGGCCGAGCATTCGGCATTGTGAAAATCAATTTTGCTTGTCGGCATTATTTGCTCCAACTTAGTAGTGGTTGAACGATGAAAATCTGCTTGGTGCCAAAGCTAATGGGCTAAAAGAGGCGATAAGCTGTTTAATGTTTTAATTTGCTCAGGGCTAAATCCGTTGCGTAAGAGTTCAAAATCATCCAAGTCGATAATGGCCCGTTTGCCGCTACCCTTCAAATCATAATGAGAGTTGCTTGCTGTTATTACCTGCTGAACCTGAATATCCATAAATACGGTCGTATTGATTTTGTACTATTTATCCAAAATATCCCGTTTTTTAAAGTAGTGGGCTATGTCTGCTTAGCTTTTAAAATAGCCTGCTAAGTAACTGTTTACACGATTAAAGTTCGTTGGCATGATTGGGACGGGTTAAAAAATCAACATGGTCTGTTTAAGCATCCAATTTTGGGATATGTGAAGCTGTTAGCTTTTATGGAGGATACAAGTAATTGGCAACTTTATTTTTAATTTCGGCACTGATCTTAATTGTATTTAGTGCACCTGCCTATGTATGTTATACATCAAATAAAATAAGTAACACGTCTGCGTTTTGGCAATTATATTTTTTAGATTCGCAGCCTAGGTTATTGCTCACTTTAATAACATTCCCAATCATTGGTGTTTTAAGTGTTATTGATCTCATTCGGTGCACCTTTGGGAAATCGGTGTTCACTCAATCAATGGTTATATCTGCATGTTTCACTTTATGTTGGTCGGCATTATTAATTTCAGGTTTGTTGGTCATTTCAGGTTAACTGACAATTCAGCAAGAGTGGTCTCCGATTCCCTTTTGTCCCTTTAGATACGCAAAACGCCTCATATGAGGCGTTTTTAGTTGGGTTTTAAACCTTTAACTTTAAGCTGCGTCGATTTGGTTTTCTGGTGCGGCGTCAATAAAAGCTTGTATGGTATTACAATGCTGATAAATCGCTTCAATTTTTGGAAATTGACTCATATCGACCTTAAAGCGATGGGCATTGAATACTTGGGGTACTAAGCATAAATCCGCAAGCGTTGGCGCATCGCCAAAACAAAATGGCCCATTGCCAAGCATGGTTTCAATTTTTGCAAAGCCCACTTCAATCCAATGACGATACCAGGTATTTTTAGTGTCGTCGTCTGCGCCAAGTTCACTGCTTAAATACTTTAGTATTCGTAGGTTGTCTATCGGGTGGATATCACATGCAATGGCATAACACAGGTTACGCACTTGTGCTTTTTGCCACGGATCGGCAGGAAGTAGTACCGGAGTATTAGGCTGTGTTTCTTCTAGCCATTCTAAAATAGCCAAAGATTGTGCCAGTACACCTTGTTCGGTTTCAAGGGCTGGCAATAATCCTTGTGGGTTTTTACCCACGTAATCGTCACCTTGTTGCTCTGATTTTAATAAATTAACCGGTATTAACTCGTGTTCAATATTTTTTAAATTTAACGCAATACGCACACGATAGGCGGCAGATGAGCGAAAATAGCTGTAAAGTTTCATGTATTAATCCTTATGCTTTACCGGTGAATTTTTTTTCAATTTTTTGCCAGCACTTAGTGTAATCTTTTTGTAAGTGATCGCCTTCTAATGCGAACTTAGTTGGCGAAATAACATAACGTGATTCAAACATAAAGGCCATGGTGTTTTCGTAGCGTTGTGGTTTAAGCTCAGCATTTGATGCTTTTTCAAATACTTCAGCTTCTGGGCCATGTGGAGACATACAATTGTGTAAACTCATGCCACCTGGTACAAAACCATGCTCTTTTGCATCATAGACACCTTCAATTAAGCCCATGAATTCACTCATGATGTTTCTATGGTAATACGGTGGTCTGAAGGTATGCTCGGCTACCATCCAACGTGGTGGGAAAACCACAAAATCAATGTTTGCCACACCGGGAGTGCCTGATGGTGAGGTGAGCACGGTGAAAATAGACGGATCGGGGTGATCAAAGCTTACCGTATTCATGGTACAAAAACGGCTCAGATCATATTTATACGGTGCGCTGTTGCCCGTCCATGCGACTACATCAAGAGGCGAATGACCAATATCGCAACGGAATAAGTTGCCGTTAAATTTAGCAACTAGCTCAAAGTTACCTTCAAGGTCCTCAAATGCAGCCACAGGGTATTGGAAATCACGGTCGTTTGCATAACCGTTAGCACCTACGGGACCACGCTCAGCCAAAATATACGGATGACCATAGTTTTCACAAATATAGCCACGGGCGCTCTCATCAAGCAGCTCGACGTTGAACTTGATCCCGCGTGGGATCACAGCAATTTCACCTGGTTTAATTGCCAGCTTGCCACACTCAGTGTGAAGCACTAAAGCCCCTTGCTGAGGAACAAACAGTAATTCGCCATCGGCATTGTAAAAATAACGCCCTTGCATTGATTGGTTGGCAACATAGACATGAATACCAATACCTGCTTGGCCCTCTGCGCTGCCATTGGCGGCCATGGTTTTTAAGCCATCAATAAAGTCAGTTGGCTTGGCTGGAATTTCAACCGGGCTCCAGCGAAACATGGTTGGTGGCGCAATGGCTTCGGTAATGGGCGCAGTGCGAATTAAGCCATTATCCATTGCTTGGTAATCACCTTGAATAACAGAAGGGCGAATGCGGTAAAACCAATTACGACGATTTTCAGCGCGCGGTGCAGTAAATGCGGTAACGTTGAACTGTTCAGCATATAAATCGTATTTTACTTTTTGTGGGCTGAACTGGCCAATGGGCAGTGCGCCCGGTAAGGCTTCGGTTTCGAATTCGTTACCAAATCCGGTCATGTAATTGAGTTCGGTCATCGTTTTATTCTTCTGTTTTAAGTGAGGATGAAATAAATATACTCTCACGTGAGACTATATTCAAGGTGAAGATAACAAATACAATTAGTTTTAGGCGCAAATTTGGCCATTAAAAATCAGTGAGTCAAAAATATTACTCTTTAATGAGAGTATTTAATTTATTGTTGAGCAGTGTTATCTTGCCTTATAAATCAATTATCTTACTGAGTAATTATGACTCTTAATGCCATTCAATCACTGCACTTGCAGCATTTTTTGCCTTATCGTTTGAGTCAACTCACTGCTCATGTCAGTGAAACCTTTGCCAAGGTCTATCAAGACGAATATCAATTGAGTATTCCTGAATGGCGTATTTTGGTGAATTTAGCCGAAAAAAAATCAAGCAATGCAAAAGAACTAGGTGAGTGTGCCGTGATGGATAAGTCGACGGTGTCACGCACTATAAAGTTATTACAACAAAAAAATTATGTCGAAAAAATTACCGACGAAAATGATAAACGTGCCAGCTTACTAACACTAAGTAGGCAGGGAAACGCGCTTTATCAGGAGTTGGTACCTAAAGCACTTGCTTGGGAGGCTCAATTGTTAGCCGTGTTATCGGCGCCTGAATATCGCGATTTAATGAGTAGTATCGATAAATTAGAGCAACAGCTATTACGTTTAAAAGACGGGATTTAAACAGAGTTACAGCAATAAAAAAAGACCTAAGCAAGCTTAGGTCTTTGGTATTTAAATTGCGTATTTAAATTAGAAACGGTAGTTCACACCAAGGCGCATTTCCCATAAAGAGGCATCGCGTTGGACAGATAAGTTAGCATTTCTGGCATTAAACGTATTATATTCGTATTTACCTTCAGCATTAACTTTTGCCTTCACCATACGGTTACCAACAAAGCCACCTTTTTCCATTGTGCCCCAATCACTGTTAAGTAAGTTTGTTAAGTTATTAATAACAAAGAATACTTCGCCTTTATGACCATCCATAAAACCTGGGATTTGTTGCGATACACGTAAATCAACTTTAGTGAACCAATCAGCGTTGTTACTATTACGACCTGCAATAGCGCCACGTGTTAAGCCTTCAGATTCAATGAATTGATCAAATAGCGCTTTATCAAAACCAGTTTCTTTACCGGTAACTGGGTCTTTTGAGTATGGCGTGTAAACAACATTCGGATCGTCTACTAATGGAATGTACACTAATTGACGAGAGCGATTTGAATTGGCATCACCAAACTGGCTATCAGCGCCATCAAACGTGAAGCTGTATGGCTGACCTTGGCTGGCTTGACCAAATAGGTTAATGCGAGTGGTATAACCTTCAATTAACTCGACTTTATAGCCTAGTTGAAGGGTAAAGCGATGTGGCACTTCATAATCAGAAGTAGCAACACCAGGGTTACCAGGATTTGTGGTTGCTAAGTTACCGTAGTTAGAGCTAGCCGTTGAGCTAGTCATAGGATTTACATCTTTTGAGTCGGTAAAAGCATAAGACACAGTAAAATTAATACCGCTATCATATTCTTTGCTCAATGCAGCTGAAAGGATAGTTGATTCGCCATCATCACCTGATACGTTATCAAGTAATAATTCACCACTACGGCCTTCAATTGATTCATAAATTGGGCGACCATCAAACGCATTTTTACCAGAATCACGTAGTGCGATATCCGTTAGAATTGCTGAGTTACGTTTTTGTGTATGAAGTAAATCAACAGATACGGTGTAATCGTCTTCAAGTACATATGTTGCACCTACAGCATATTTCCACTCTGATGGAATTTCGAAGTCTGGTGCAATTGCGTTAACAGTACCATCACCTTGACCGATAGGTGTATTCTGGATGTCGTCGTACATGAACTGTGGAATTTCATAACCTGGTTTACCACCATTAGTCATTGGTATATCAAACAAGTTGATGTTCCCAGCATAACGACCAATTTGTGTAATACCGTCATTCGAGTAAGCATTTGATACCCAAACATTTGGGTTACCACCAGAATAGAGACCAACACCCGCACGTACTTCTAAGTCTTCTGATGCAGACCAGTTAAAACCAACGCGTGGTTGTAATAAGTCAATACCATCCATGTTCTTTTGATTGCTGAAGTTATAACGATCTTCAAACTGTTTGTTGTAGTTTGGTTTGTCATCGCTGGTGTATTTGTCATAGCGTAAACCAAATGACAAGGTTGCATCGATATTATCGAAGCTGTATTCATCTTGGATATAAAAAGTGTGCTGTGCATAAGCGAATGAGGCTGCAACGTCATCAGGGTTATTAGTGCCAGCGGCATTATTATAATAAACATCACCAGCTAAACCAGCTGCATAATCATCAACAGAATCAAATACAAACTCACCTTGTGAATGTTGCATAAATAAGTTGAATACGTCTAGCTCTTCAAACTCATAACCTGCTGTTAGGGTGTGTTGATCTAAGTAATAAGTACCAGCTACTTTAAATGTAGTTGTGTCATAGTTTAAATCGTTTGATTGACGTGAGTCATCAGGACCAATATAAACACGTCCACCATCAGTAGTATCGATTCTGAACTCACCAAAACCACTTGCAGCATCAAGAGATTCAACACGTGCATCAAGTTTTGATTTACCAATACGGATTTCAGTTGAGAAGTTTGAGTTCCAGTCTGAATATAACGAACCGACAATTGAGGTAAATTCAGCGCCTTGCTCGAAGAAGTGACTGTCTAGAGAGACGTAATCACTACCAGTATCTGACTGAGACAAGTTATAACCATCATTCCAGTTGTATACCAAGCTTGCGCGATGGTCTGAGTTGATATTCCAATCTAGTTTTACTAGTATTTTTTCATCACCAACAGGCATGCTTCCAGGCATAGAGCCTGCATCGTAGCCATAAGTATCGCGAGTGATATTAATAATACGATCTAAGTCAGCTTGAGACACACTACCGGTGCTTAAACCATCATACTGAAGCTGTTTAATACCATCTAATTTTTCATAAGAAGTGAATAAGAATAAAGTATCTTGGATTAAAGGAAGACCTACATTGAAGCCATATCGTTTTTCAGTGTAATTACCGTTATCAACATCTTCGTCTTTGATTTCGTCGCCTTTTAACGAGTCACTCGTGAAGTCATAGAAGAATCCACCATGTACTTCATTTGTACCAGACTTTGTTACAGCGTTAATATTACACGAGGTAAAACCACCGTATTGAACATCAAATGGTGCAAGTTCAACAGCAACTTGTTCGATTGCATCAAACGAGAATGGAGCACGAATTGTTGGGTAACCATTTGAACTTAAACCGAAGTTATCGTTCATACGTACGCCATCAAGGGTCAAGCTGTTGTAACGAGGATTGCCACCACCACATTGAATAGCACCTCGGCTATCATCAACATAAACACGAGGGTCAGCACGTACAATATCTTTTAAATCACGGTTGATTGCTGGTGCAGATTCAAGATCTGATAATGTAAATGTTGAAGCAGGGCCTGTACCACCAGACATAGTACTGATTGCACTACCAGTAACTACGATTTGCTCCATATTTGTCTTAGCATTTAAAGCAACATTAACTGGGTAATCATTACCAAGGCTTAGGTAAATATTTTCAACTAAAGTGTCTTCGAAAGTATCTGAATCAACGATTACTTGGTATGGACCACCAACACGTAAACCTTTTACACTGAAGTAACCAGCGTCATTGACTTCAACAATTTTAGTTGAACCTGATGGTACGTGAATAATAGTGATTTTAGTACCAGCGGCAGGATTGCCGTTTGGTCCCATAATCTGACCTTTAACAGCTGAAGACGTTTCGTTCGCCATTGCTGCACCACTGACACCTAAACAAGCGGCAACAGCTAGTGTTAGCGCCTTTTTGCGTAGTTGAGTTTTCATCTAGTTAGTTTCCCGTGTAACTATAGTTTTAAAAGTTAGCTTTATATTAATTATTAACTTCATTGGTTTGGCTTAGCTTTAATGCTTGCACCAAAGGTATTGCAGACGGGTCAAATATTGCATTTAACAAGCCTGCTAATCTAATTCCGCCTTGTAATAAGCGGGTATTCATCGTGTTTTTCTGTTCATATACATAACTGTATGAAAAGTTACCATCGTCTACTTCGTATAACTTTTTAGCGATATGAAATGATTCAAGTACCCAATCTTTTGGCTCACTGGCTAAATATTGACTGATCAACTCTTTATTGGTTGTATCAATAAAATAAGCGTATTCACTAAAAGAAAGGTTTTCACCTTCTAATAAATCTTTGTCCCAAAGTGAGTGTAAGTTGGTATCTTTATTAAAATACTTCACTTTAACATCGTTACCACCTCGGTCATCTTTACGACCAACATGCATTGGCTGGTGAATGTCACCGACTACGTGCGTTAAAAAACGAAAGTAGAAACGTTTTTTATCTAATGATGTCTGCTCGCTTTGTAATACCGCAATACTTTTTAAAATTGCAGAATATGCATCAGTCACTTCACCTTTTGTCGCCGTTATACGGTAACGATTTGGTTTAAAGTCTTCGGCTTCATTGATATTAATATAATGCCAAATCACTGATTCTTTTTTCCAAAACTTACTTGGATCTGAACGCATTTCATCAGCCCAAGTTGTCACTTCTGGCAATTTGTCACCTTCGAGCAAATGTGCAATTGCCATTTTAGTTTTGTCGGTTAAATGGTTTTCTGCTATCTGACCTACAACACGATGACCGTTTTGAGCCCATGCATGAGATTTATTTATAATACTGAAGGTTAAAAATGTCGAAATTATGACAATCGATTTTATTTTTGCGCTGATATTCATGCTGATTTGTTCAATATTTGAAGTTATCCGATGTGTTAAATTGTCCTTATTTGAAACCAAATAGAAAGGACTCAATGATATTCATAATTACTTGTTAATATATCTTAAAAAACAATGATTTATTTGTTACTAGTAAAATTACCTATTGATATAAGTAAGAATAATTGTTCAAATAAGCTTAAGTTAGTCAGAAGTTGGTAAAGCGAGTGCGCCTTTATAACGTTTTAACCTCAAAAATTACAATTGTTACATTTTTGTTTCTAAGTCTTATTGTAATTTATTTTATCGCTAAATTACAAAAACACCCCGAAACGACAGATCTTCCATTAATTGTTGATGTCTCGGTGCAGTGTGGTTTTGCAAGTCAATCTCGATTGGATCAGTTAGTTGTTTATGTGCCCTCTGAAGAGCTTGCTAAGCAAGTATCGCTGAAGTTGTGCAACGACGAGGTGGTTGGCCGGCAGTTTGGCGGTGTTGAAGTTTTTTGGGGTTATAAACTCAGTGATTCAATTGAGTTTTTAGGCAAAGGATTTGCCGATTTAATCTTGGCAAAAGAGAACATTGTTGAAGCCTTTATGGCAGAATCTACTTATAACTACCAAGCGGTGTTGGGCTACCCAAGCTACACAGCCTTTTTTATCTCACTAAAAGAAAAACCCCGCTTAGATAAAGCGTATTTTTTAGATAAAACCTTGGGATTAATAGAGTATCCCACAAGTCGCTCAGGTCATATTCTGCCAAAGGCTCAGCTGAAAAAGCTTGATTTAAATACCGATAGTTTAAATATTCGGTATGCTAATTCTCACGCTGACTTACGTGATCTGTTAGCGAAAGGTGAAGTAGATATTATTTCTTCCTACTGGAAAGAGGATGATGTGAAGCGGTTTTCGCATAATTATATTACGCCAATAAGTGACAATATAAGCGGCAGTAAGTGGTATTTAAAAATGAATTTAGAAAATACAGATCTGTACTGTGCTGTACAAGCAAGTTTAGTGAGTTTAGCGCAAGAACAAATGTCGACTTATTTCCATCAAGCTGAAAAATATCAACACTGTGGTGAGAATGGCTTAATCATGGAGCTTAAAGATGAGCAATAAACTAAAAATAGCCTGTGCTTTATTATTGTTTTTATTGCCACTACAGCTGTGTTTTTCGTTAACCACTTATTTTCAGCATCAAACGCTGGTTGAGCAATCGGTTGCAAGTGTTCAAACTCGTATTGCGTTAGATTTGCCACGGTTATCATTACCTAATGATAAACTCCATATTGTGGGTAATCCCTTTGCGGTGACAGCCTATTTAGACAAGATCAATCAGCAGCTATTGCTCCAAGAGTTACCGGTGCAAGTTGTGTCTTTACAGGCGATTTCAGCTAAAAAGTCTAATGTAAGTCGTGCTGACAGTAAACGTTACCAACTACTTACTCCCGATAATCAAGTTGAGATTAAGTTAATCGAGCAACCTTTACCCTTTATTGCGTTATTGTCTGTTTGGCCTTTGCTGCTGAGCATTGTGGGTGTTTATTTAAGTAAAGACCACATCAAGTCATGGCGTAATCCAGAACCCGCAGAGCCTGAAGTATTAATTGAGCAAGAGCCACTTAAAATATTAATTAATTTGCAGAATAAAATGGTGATTAATAGTGTAACGCAACATGAAGTGCCACTTGCTAATAAGCCGTTATGTTTTTACATTGCCCTGATGGAGTTTTGTCAAAATAATAAAGATATTACGCTTAATCAAAATAAAGACGTGCCTGAAGAATTGGTTGAATTAGCCAATAAGTATTTTTACCGCCTTATTGATTTAGGGCACATCGTACGTAAACGGCCAAACTTTACCAATAGTCTTGAAAAAACATTAAGCGAAATTCGTGCAGCACTTGACGAAGTATTTGCTGAGCATCCTGAAGAGAAAGAGATTTACTATCCACCAAAGGCACATGGTGAGGGTTCTCGCTCGAAGTTGCATCATTACGGTTTAAATAAAATAGATAAAATTCATTTCGAAGTGATTGGTAAGTAAGCTATTTTTTGTCATTTAACGCTTTTTTTAGTTATTTAAGTAAACAAAGTAGTGCATTGAACTGCGCAAGCTACAGGGTTTACTTTTTACTCGCTAACCTCAATACCGGATAATAAGCTTATCGTAGGTTAGAGATGAAAAGCTTAGCTATTTACTTTTAACTCACTGTATTGGTAAATCTTTGCTCTAGAACTGAGGTCAGTTGCTGGATTAACCCATATTTATGGCGATGAAAAAGGCGCTTGGCAGTAAAAACTACTCAGCGCCTGTTTTTATATTTAACTTTAATCCTATTTTAGAGATTAACTCGCATCTTGAATTAAAGATCAATATTAATGTTATTTGATAATAGTGATTTCTGAATTTGGATTAAAATCCGCTGCATTGATATTGTTATGTTTTAAGAAAAATTCTTTTAACACTTCAGCATCGGTTGCATCCGTTGCCACAAAACCAGGGTGATTTTTCAGTGTCGGATAGCCATCACCGCCAGCAGCATTGTAGCTGTTGATACTAAAGCGATAGGTTTTTTCTTTATCTATTGGTTTACCTTGAATTTTTATATTCTGTGCTAGGCCGTTTTCTAACGTTAATTCTACACCATAAAATTGGCAATATGCGCCAGAATCAGGCGGGAAGCTGGCAACCGTAGATAGGTAACCAACAAGTTCTTCGCCTTTCATATCAACGTAGCTAATACGATTTTTAAATGGGTGCACAGACAGAATATCTTTATAGCTTACTTCGCCACCTTCAATTGAGCTGCGAATTCCGCCGCCACTGATAATACCAAAGTCACCTTGAACGCGTTCCATTTGGGCAGAAGCAATTAAACGACCAAGGTTAGTTTGTTCAAAACGAGCAAATTGACGATCACCTTCTAAACGACCGTTTAACGTTGCGATTGAAACTGATAATTTGGCATCACCTTTAGCTTGAAAAGGCTGTAAAAAAGCAAGCATTGATGGATCGGGTGTTATTTTAGCTTGGGCTAATTGACTGGTCTTTTTACCTGAGGTATCAATTTCAACTCGCTGCATATTGACAGGGATAAGCTCATAGCTGACTAAACGTAGCTGCTGGTTTTGATATTCAAATTCAGCTTTACCAACATATTTTCCCCATTCATGGGCTTGTACAATCCAAGTACCATTTTGTTGGTCGGGTTTACATGCATCACCGGGCAAAAAGTCTGTATCTGCAACATTTACTGCATTCATACATACAGGCTCTTGTGAGTGTCCACCAACAATAATATCGAGTAAGCCTGGTTTTAAACTGCGGGCCAAGGTCACATCACCCGGTGCATTAATACCAAAATTAGCATCAACATAATGCCCCATGTGTGTAACAGCGATAGTGATATCGGGCTGCTCTGTGGCTTCTAGTTCAGTGATAAGGTTATTAGTGACATCAACAGGTTCAGCAAATTTGAGATGACCTATGTATTCGGGATTACCAATTTTTGCAGTATCTGTGGTTGTTAAGCCAACAACCGCTATTTTCAATCCTTTTTTATTAAATATTTTATAAGGCTGAAAGACTGTTTTACCGGTTTTTGCATCAAGAATATTGGCCGATAAAAATGGAAAGTTAGCCCAACTTTGTTGTTTTTCTAATATATTTAATGGGTTATCAAATTCATGGTTACCAAGCGCCATGGCATCATAACCAAGTAATGACATTCCCTTAAAATCAGGTTCTGCAAATTGCATATCAGACTCTGGTACGCCAGTATTAATATCACCACCTGATAATAATAAAACCGTACTATTTTTAGCCTCAGCTTGCGCTCTTAAGCGATCGATTAAGGTTTTGCGGGCCGCCATGCCATATTCACCTTTTTCATTTTGCCAAAAGCGACCATGATTGTCGTTAGTATGAAGTAAAGTGAAATGCTGCACTTCAGAGGATGAAGTGTGACTATTGCTCGAGATTAAAGAGCAGCCGCCGAGGGTGCTTATTCCAAACAGGGTTATTAAAGCTAAGCGTGAAAGATGCATGTGTAAAACCTTTGGATGTAAATATTGATTAATGCAGCAAGGTTTGCTTATCAATCAAAACAAGTCGTTACAGGATCATACTGCACAATGTAGGTAAAACAGATGACAAACCACAAAATTAGCTTTACTCAAAGAAAGTAAATTTACTTAACCTGCGATTTATCTTGTCAACGCGGCTTGTCGTCTGCGATCAAGTTCTTGCTGCGCCAGTGAGGCATGCTGGTGTTTGTTCATTACCATCCAATTTAAAAATGAGACAGGAAGCTTGCGGTAAGGTTGGCCTTTATGTAAGCCAAAATCACAGATTGCGATTGGTGTAGTTAAATAATGCATGAAAGACTCTATTTTTATTATTGTTAAAAAATAGTAATGAATATTAACTTGGAATTAAAGGTGTATATTTTTTAATGTTAAGTTGTGATGTAAAAGTGACTTTACAAAGGAGGAAGGTGTACAAAAAAGATTGTTACTTAGTGTAATCTTGCTAGTCACATGAATTTCAAGTCGTTATGCTGCGTCCATAGAAATAAAAACAACAAGGAAATTAACCATGCATAACCGCAATAAACATTTATTAGCGATGTCTTTTTTAGCGGCAGGACTTCTATCAAGCGCTGCCAACGCAACAATTGTTGAGCTACAAACGAATCAGGGTAATATCAAAATAAATTTATTTGACCAAACAACCCCAGCAACTGTGGCGAACTTTTTAAGTTATGTAAATAAAGACGCTTTTGACGAAACGGTTTTTCACCGTGCAGTAAAAGGATTTGTATTACAAGGTGGCGGCTTTATTTATGATGGAAAACTGCGGTTATCGCCAGTTGCAACCGATGCTGCAGTGATCAACGAGCCAAAGCATTCTAATGTTAAAGGCACTATAGCGATGGCAAAATTAGAAAATAATCCGAATAGTGCTACTAATCAATGGTTTATTAACTTAACAAATAATAATAATGCTTCAAACCCTCTGAATCTAGATGTGCAAAATGGTGGTTATACGGTATTCGGTCAAGTGGTTGAAGGGGATATGGCGGTCGTCGAAGGCATAATGAATTTAACAATTTGTAAAGAAGCGCCACTGATTAACTATACCGCAGCCCAATGTACTGCAAATACGGTTATTGCTGGCGAAAACTTTGTAAAAATAATGAACGTGAATATTTTAGATACTGATCCGGCAAGTGCCACCAATGCGGGTATTGTTCCCGTTGAAAACACCTTAATTAAAGCGGCTCCTGCGGATAAATCAGATTCAAGCTCAGGGAGTTTATCTGCACTATTATTAGGCTTAATTGGCTTTGTGGGTATGCGCCGATTAAAATAAAATGAATGAAAACAGAGCGCTATGCGCTCTGTTATATCTGTTAATGCATATTATAAAACAAATAGTTGAACAAGCATTCCAAGCCACCAGATTAATAAAATCGCCGCTCCTAAAACAAAGCTTTTATAACGTTTAAATACATCATTACTGCCTAAATGTATGACGCTATGGATAACTCTGCTTAGTACAAATAGCCCTGCGCAAGCAACTGAAAACCAACCCGTTAAATTCAATTGTAAAGACATTAATACCGCAACATAAAAAAGCACAGGCAACTCAAATTGAGTTAAAAAATTACGGCCCGCTGCAATCACATGTTCAGGTGCGTTGTCTAATGCCATGGTTTTAAAGGCGGCCATCTCAATTTGTTTATTTTTAGCTGCTGCAAAACGGCGCTTTCCCATAATGTACATCACTGAGAATGTCAGTAATACTTGAATAAATACCGTAAGAAATAACCATTTCCCCATCATTTTCTCTCTTATTTTTATTGGTTGATTGAACAAAGTAAGTGTTATGTTAATGCTTTTCTAGTTAAATAGCCTGAGTTTTGGATAAGATATTTATTTATAAATTGTGTTAGAAGTAAAAACCTACGTTATTCACCTCTCGCCAAAGATTTTTAAGGGTAACAAGGCGAATGGGTCAATAACGAGCTATTACACGTTCATAAAACGCTGTTAACGTTTAAAAGAGCTGCATGAGATAGGTTTATCATCCTGTTCTTGGGCTAATTAGCTTGATGTTTAAGCGTTTTTCACAATCTGTTACAAAGCGATGTAATTATCGATAGGCAAACAAGCAAAGCTTTTTTATGATTTGTTAACATCCATTCAATAATAAATCTATTTGGACACTGACATGAAAAAAGTATTGGCGTTTAGCGCCATCGCATTAGCAGTTTTAGCGGGTTGTACAGCGACACCTTCATCAACCTCATCGGCATCGCTGGTACCTGACTCATTAGTGGTAAGCCCAAACGATAAACGTGCTTATAAAACGCTAAAACTCAATAACGAAATTGAAGTAGTACTTGTTTCAGACCCTTCGGTTGAAAAATCAGCAGCCGCACTCAGTGTAGGTGTGGGTTTATTACACGATCCAATGACTCAACAAGGCATGGCGCATTATTTAGAACATATGCTTTTTTTAGGTACGGAGCGTTATCCAGACACTAAAGAATACTCTGAGTTTATGACCAAAAACGGCGGCGCACATAATGCTTATACTTGGCTAGACATCACTAACTATATGTTTAAAGTTAATAATGATGCTTACGATAATGCATTAGACCGTTTTGCCGATTTCTTTAAAGCACCAAAACTGTACCCTGAATATACTGATAAAGAAAAAAATGCCGTTAATGCCGAATGGTCAATGCGTCGTGAAATGGACTTTTTTGGTCAGTTCAAACTGAGCCGCAATTTAATGGGTGAACACCCAGCAAACCGTTTTTTGATTGGTAACTTAGAAACCTTAGGTGATAAAGAAAATAGTAACTTACATAAAGAAACGGTTGATTTTTATAATAAATACTATTCATCAAACATTATGAAAGTAGCGATGATCTCAAACTTGCCCCTTAGCGAAATGGAAGTTTTAGCAACTAAACATTTTTCAAGTATTAAAAATAAAAATATTGCAAAGCCTGAAGTAACACAATCACTCGATTTAACTAAAGTTGCTGGTAAAAAGGTTTATTACAAACCAAATGAAGATGTAAAACAACTCAAGCTTGATTTTACCATTAAAAATAACATCACCGATTATGCCGTTAAACCTAATAGCTTTATTTCATACTTATTAAGCTCTGAAATGCCAGGCACGCCAGCACAAATTTTACGTGATAAAGGCTGGGTATCTCAACTCACGTCAAGCGCTTCGCCTGATATGTATGGCAATTATGGTAGTTTATCGATTGACGCTGAGCTTACCGATTTAGGTATGCAACATCGTGATGAAATTGTAGCCATCATTATGCAGTATATTGATTTAATTAAAAAAGAAGGTGTGAACGATAAATATTTTAATGAAATTCGTACCTCATTAAATAATCAATTCCAATTCTTAGAAAAGGGTGATGAGTTTGGTTATGTATCAAACCTAGCCGACAGCATGCAAAAATATCCACTTAATAATGTTATTAATGCTGGTTTTTATTATGCAAAATTCGATAAAAATTCGGTTAATGCCGTACTTGAGCAACTGACTCCTGCTGCTTTAAAAGTGTGGTATATCAGCCAACAAGAGCAAACTGATAGTAAATTACATTTCTATGATGGCGAATATCGTTTAGCAGACTTTACAGCGCAAGAAATTGCGGCTTGGCAACAGCCCACCCAAGTTGCATTAACTTTACCTGCGGTTAATCGCTTATTACCAGAAAATTTTGCGATTAAAACAAATGCTGATACGGCCACTGAGCCGAAATTAGTGCTTGATGAAGCGGGAATTAAAATTTGGCAAGTCGCGAGTACAAACTTTGGCCACCAACCTAAAGGCCTGTTAAAAGTTTATATTAACAGTGAGTTAGCAGAACGAGATGCTAAAGCTCAAGTATTATATTCGGTATGGGCCGATTTATATAACTTACAACAAAGTGCGTTAAGTACTGAGGCAAGTATTGCAGGCATGAATTTAGGTGTCGCTGCTGCTAATGGCTTAACCTTCACCTTAAATGGTTTTACCGATAAACAAGCCTTGTTATTAGAGCAAGGTCTAAAAACGCTTCAAGTTGCTGTGGATGAGCAAGGATTTGCTCAAGCGATCGACCGTTTTAGCCGTGATATAGCAAATGAAGGTAAACAATTCCCTTACTATCAAGCCTTTGGTGAATTTAGCAAGGTTATTTCTAACGGTAGTTATTCAAATGATGCACTGTTAAATGCGGCAAAATCGTTAACTGCTGCTGATTTGAACGCATTTATGGCTCAAACGCTGCAACAAAATCAAATCCGTAGTTTTGTTTTTGGTAATTATGATCAAAACGATATCAATCATATCGCGGCGCAGCTAAAAGCAATTATGCCAAGCGATCATAAAACGACCGCTTATAGTCGTGATAAAACATGGTTACCAAAAGCGGGTGAAGTCTACGTGATGAAAAAAGACATTGATGTTGCCGATGTCGCGATTGTTGATGTGGTTGTACACCCAGAGCCAGGTTATAAACAAAAAGCCCGCGCCAGTATTTTACAAAACCATTTCCGTACCGTGGCATTTGATAAATTGCGTACCGAAGAGCAGCTAGCGTATGCGGTAGGTGGTTTTGCTCGTCCAGTTGATGAGTTTGCGAGCTTAGGTTTGTTTATTCAAACACCAGTAAAAGGGCCAAAAGAAATGCAAGCACGTTTTGATGCATTCAAAAAAGAATACGTCAGCGAGCTTAACAAAGTCACGGAAGAGACATTCCAACAGTTAAAAAATTCGACCTTGGTCGGCTTAAAAGAGCAACCAAAAAACCTAAGTGATGAATTATCGCCATTGTTAGGTGATTGGTATCGCGAAAATTTTGCCTTTGATAGCCGTGCAAAACTGATAGCAGAAGTTGAAAAAGTAACGCTTGCTGATATCAAGACGTTTTATGCCCAAACTATGGGGAATACAAACGCTGCCCGTATTAATATTCAATTGCGTGGTACTAAGTTTAAAGACACTGACTTTGCAGCAATAGCTGGTGAAATTAACATCAAAGATTTGGCGGATGCCAAAAGTAAAATGCAATACCAATAATCGGTTAGCATTGTTTTAATCTCGATACAGGCAGCCAATTTAGCTGCCTGTATTTTATTTAAATTTCAGTTATGTTAAATAAGCTCAATACTTGAAGATAATCTATCTTAGGCAGCTATTTTCAACGCTAACGGTGTTGGATTAGCGTGCAAGAGATCAGCTATTGAGCCCCAATCCGCCTTTCAGCCTTACAACTCTCTGGCTAGAGATAAATAATTTAAATATATATTTTAATTCAATTGATTAGTGAATCTCTTATCCAAAATTGAGGTTTAATAACTAGCTGCCATTGTGTGAGCGTAATTTACCTCTATGTATTTGGATTAGAGCGATTCGGTATTTTTTCTTGAATTATACATTTGATTTTTAGTATGCTGATCTGCCATCACAATGATTTTGTTTAGGTATTTTATGTCGGCCATTGTAATTAGCACAGCTCGCTTAAACATGCGTTTGATGCGCCTTGATGATGATGCGTTTGTGCTTCGCTTAGTTAATCAAAGCTCGTTTATTAATAACATTGGCGACAAAGGTGTACGAGATTTATTCTCTGCACGAGAGCATATTCATAGTAGTTATCTAAATCAGTATGAAAAACTTGGCTTTGGTTTGTGGGTGGTGGAGCTTAAATCAAATCAGCAGCCTATTGGCGTATGTGGTCTGGTTAAACGCGATGCGCTGACTAGCCCTGATATTGGTTATGCATTTTTAGATGAGGCTGCAGGTAATGGCTATGCCACTGAAGCCGGACTTGCGGTTATGAAGTATGCAAAAAATCAGTTAGGAATTAAAAAAATCGTCGCGATTACTGCAACTGATAATACAGCTTCACAACGGGTATTAGTAAAGCTCGGGCTTGAATTTAAAAAACAGGTTTATTTACCGGGTTATCATGGTGCAAGTTGTTATTTTGAAGAATGTTCACATACGTTATTAAACAAATAGTATCAATAAAACTACCATTTAACTGAGCGGTAGTTTTATTTTATTACTTAAGCTTATTCGCTTTTTATCGTTACTTTTTCGACGATAATTGGCTCAAATGGCACATCTTCATGGCCTGCAACTCGTGCGGTTCTTACTTTTTCAATTTGTTTGATGATGTCCATGCCCGCAATAACTTCACCAAAAACACAGTAACCCCAACCTGCATTGGTGGTTTTGCTGTGATCTAAAAAGTCGTTATCAGCTACATTAATAAAAAATTGTGCCGTTGCTGAGTGCGGAGCGTCGGTACGCGCCATGGCAATTGTGCCGAGTTTATTTTTTAAGCCTTTATTTGCTTCATTCACAATAGGAGCTTGGGTTGGTTTTTCTTTCATTTTGGCGGTAAAGCCACCACCTTGGATCATAAACCCTTTGATCACACGATGGAAAATAGTACCTTCATAAAAGCCATCTTGGCAATATTGTAAAAAGTTTTTGGCAGTAACTGGCGTGGTTTCAAAATCAAGTTTGAATTCGATATCACCTAAGTTTGTAGTAAAAATAATCATCTGGTTACTCTGTTCAAGATTGAATGGCGCCAAGTATACCGTGACTTGATCAGACAACCAGTTTTATTTTAAAAACTGGGTTTTTGTTTGACGTTGCCGTATGGTCGCTTCAAGTTGTTGTTTATTTTGCGCGGCATGGATTAAGAGCCCTTCGTGTTGTAGTAACCACAATTTTCGTTCAATGCCTCCTGCATATCCGGTTAATTTTCCATTTGCCCCAATCACACGATGGCACGGTACAATTATGGTAAGGGGATTTCGACCATTGGCCCCCCCGACGGCGCGAACCGCTTTGGGGTTGTTGAGTTTGTGTGCCAGCTCACCATAACTGCAACTTTCACCAAAGCCAATTTGGCTTAGTTGTTGCCATACAGTGCGTTGAAACACAGTGCCAATCGGTGCAAGCGGTAAATCAAACACGGTACGCTTTAGCGAAAAATATTCACTTAATTGGTTTTTACAGTTTTGGGTGAAGTGGTTGGCGTTAAGTGTTTGGCGTTCTGGCCCACAAAAAATAACATGTTGCAGCCCCTGCTGATTGGCAGCAATTTCCATTAAGCCAAGGGGGCTCTCGAAGTAATCACGCGCGAGAGTGGTTGTCATTATAAGCGACTCCAAAGTTGAAACGTTAAATAGCTTTGCCAAGGTGAGGCTGCTTGTGGGGTGATGTTGCTACCTGATTGAATGAGCGCTTTTTTAACACCTAAATCGCCCCCTAAAAAAATATCAGGGTCGCTTAAGCCACGCATTTTGGCATAATCTGTGGTCCAAGGGCCAATTCCTTTTAGCGCTAGCCAGTGCTCACCCTGATCGGGGTTTAGATGAGTTAAATAATGATCTGCTAAGTTGCGTAGTGTTTGTTTACGAGAGCCCGGTATTTTTAAAAAGGTGAGTTCACTGCTCGCAATTGCGGCAGGGCTTGGAAACAAGCGTTTATCACCTAAGGGGTCGCCGAGTTCGTGTACTAATTGTTGCACTAATTTTTTTGCGGCTG
Organism: Pseudoalteromonas tunicata; assembly: GCF_002310815.1. Lineage (NCBI taxonomy): Bacteria > Pseudomonadati > Pseudomonadota > Gammaproteobacteria > Alteromonadales > Pseudoalteromonadaceae > Pseudoalteromonas > Pseudoalteromonas tunicata. The sequence goes on from NZ_CP011033.1 coordinate 624,326, forward strand.
TCACTGATATTTGTTGGCCCAATACGGCACGAATACCCGCTTCAAACATGGTCCAAATTCCGGGTAATCGAATGCCCGATTGAATCGCAACGACGCCATTAAGGGCTGAAACTAAATCGGTTTCAATAGCGGTTAAATCTGCATCAAGATCAAATAAACGGCGTATATTATCAACCACTGCACTTAAGTATGTCAGATCATCAATTTCGATATTGAGAGCAAACTGGTGCTTTTGTGGTAAATGCAAAAGGGTAAAATGACCTTTCGCACCAAGCCATTCAAAGGTGCGACCGTAACTTTGCTCATCAGCCCATTCAAGGCCTTCAATTAAGCGGGCGCGATAGAAGCTGAGCATTTTATCAACATCAAAAGGCGGGCGATACGATAAATGAAGCTGCAGTCCATTACTATTATTTGATTGTTTAGTTCTCATTTGGCTCGGTGTTAATTTAAGTTCATTAATAAAACAATCATTAAAGCGCCGAATGCTATTAAAGCCACTGGCTAATGCGATATGAGTGATACTTAAGTGTGTTTGATGCAGCAATTGTTTGGCGAATAAACATTGATGATATAACGCATATTTTTTAGGCGAAAGGCCAAAATGCTGCTCAAACAACAGCCGTAAATAACGATCGCTAATACCTAAGCGCTCTGCCAATTGTACCATTGACCCTTGTTGTAAAGCGCCTTGTTGGATTAACTTAATGGCGCGATTGAGTGTGGTATTAACACCTCGCCACGCACTTGAGCCTGGCGCACTATCGGGTCTGCAGCGCAAACAAGGCCGAAAACCGGCTTGTGCGGCTTGCACTGCACTTTGATAATAACGGACATTGTGCTCTTTTGGCGGTGCAACTGGGCAAATAGGGCGGCAATAAATTTTTGTGGTAGTCACAGCGATAAAAAATTGCCCATCAAAACGTGGATCGCGGGCAAAACGCGCTTTTTGGCAAGTATCGGGATCTAAGTGTTTAACTATCATAGCTCGAATTAATCATCTAGGTTCTAGCCCCACTATAAACCAGCTACTGCGAAACACTAGCCAGAAACGGCAGTGAAGCTTTGCGCTGCGTTTTATAACGGATATGCCGATTTCGATACACTCGTAGCAATCTGGATGTGTCACATTCGGTACTTAGGCAGGCTGTATTTATTTATAACTTTAAAAAACAATTAGTTATAATTGGCTTGATGTTTGCTCTATTCAACTTATGAGAGTAAATGAATGGTTTAGTATGGATATTCAATTAGCAAAAAAATCATCAATTAATTTTAAAAAAATTGCAGTTGTCTTTATTGGTTGTGTTGTGGTGGCCAGTGCTTATGGTGCAAAACACTATTTATCAGATGCTAGTAGTTGGGTGGCACAAGATAAAATTCGTATCGCAACGGTTGAGCAAGGAACGTTTGCAATTAATGTGCGCGGTTTGGGGAAATTGAAGACCGATCAGATTTATTTTGTTTCGACCCCTGTGCAAGGCAAAGTGAGCCAAATTTTACGTAAAGCCGGAAACATAGTGCAAGAGGGGGATATTATTGCGGTATTAACTAATCCGCAATTAAACGAAGCCTTAATACAAGCTCAAAGTTTATTAGCGAAAACCAATGCGCAAAATAAAGCTGATTTGGCTCAGTTAGGCGCCCAGTTACTCGATGTTGAGGCCAGTATTGTTGCAGCAGAACTTGATTACCAAGCCAATCAACTTGAGCTTGATGCACAAACAAAGCTTATCAGTACGGGTAATAGCACGGTATCCAAAATTGATTATCAACGCACTGAATTTGCAGTAAAACGCAGTAAAAACAACTGGCTAATTCAGCAAAAACGCTTAATTAAACATCAAGAAAAAATTGACGCCCAAGCAGCAGCGCAACACGCAAATATTGATGCGCTGCAGGCTGATGTGATCCGCCATCAGCAGAATATTAATAACCTAGTGGTTAAAGCGCCGGTTGCAGGCATAGTGCAAGCTATGCCACTGGCGCTTGGTCAAGCATTAATGCAAAGTGATGAAATTGCCAAAATTGCCGATAGCACACGTTTATTAGCCGAGATACAAGTTGATGAATTACAAGCCGGTTTAATTGAATTAGGCCAACACGTAACCCTTGATACCCGCCAATCGCAATTTAAAGGGAGTGTAAGTCGTATTGATCCTCGGGTGATTAATGGCCAAGTCACTATCGATGTTTTACCTGATGAAGCCTTACCAAGTGAAGCTCGCCCTGATTTATCTGTGGAGGGGGTGATAAGCATAGTTAGTGTGGCAAATAGCTTGTTTATTCGCACCCCGCGAGATGCACGCGCTAATAAAACCAGCATGCAATTTTTAGTTGAACCCAACGGCCATTTAGCCAGTGCGACTGAGGTTGAGTTTGGTCGCATGTCGGTCAATCACATCGAAATTAAAAGCGGTTTAAGTGCTGGGCAAAAACTCATTATTTCAGATATTGCGCCATTTACGGCACACCAACAAATTTTGATCCATCAATAAGGATAACAGGATATGAAACACGTCATTCAATTAAACAATATTGCTAAAGCATTTATTTCCGATGAAATTCAAACACATGCCCTACAAGGTATTAATTTAACGGTGGCAAAAGGCGAATATTTAGCCATTACAGGGCCATCTGGTTGTGGTAAGTCGACCTTATTATCAATATTGGGCCTATTAGATGTGCCAACAGAGGGTGAATACTGGCTCAGTGGTAATAATGTGGCTAATTTAGGGCGCGATCAGCGCGCTGATATTCGGGCGCAGCATTTAGGATTTGTTTTTCAATCATTTAATTTAATCAGTGACTTAACTGTGCTTGAAAATGTATTACTACCACTCACTTACCAACCGAACTTTGAGAAAAAAACCGCTATGCTCCAAGCCAAGCAGGCGCTTGAAGATGTCGATATGCAGCACCGGATGAATCACTTCCCATCTCAATTGTCTGGCGGACAACAACAGCGTGTTGCGATTGCTCGGGCGTTAATTAATGCACCAGACTTAATTTTAGCCGATGAACCAACCGGAAATTTAGATTCAAAAAATGCCCAACTGGTCTTGGATTTATTTAAAAAGCTCAATCAGCAAGGTAAAACTATTTGTATGGTGACTCACGACCCGCGCTCTGCTGAGTCGGCCAGTCGGCAAATAGAATTATTTGATGGCACGATTGTCAGTGATCGGACTGTGCAAAGTAAATCGTTTGCTGCTGCGGCGCTAGAGGTGTGATGATGGGCTTATTACTTGATATTCGTTATGCACTGCGGTTACTGGCAAAGTCGCCCAAATTTACTTTGTTGGTGAGTTTTATTTTGGTTGGTAGCTTAAGCATTAGTTTATTAGCGTTTAATTATGTGAATACTATTACAGCAAAAGCAATTAATATTCCTGATGGCGAGACAGTTACTACGTTAAAAATAAAGGGTGGTCAGCCGGGGGCAGGGCTATGGATGGCTGATTTTCAAAACCTGATAGCAGAAACAGAGTTTAGCCAATTAGTGCAAGAATTTGCTACTTCTCGTTCAATGGACGCATGGTACAGCAGCCCAACAGCCAAAGGATCGCAAAGTTTAAATGGCTTTGCCGTTGGTAGCCAATTCTTTGATTTTGCTCGCAGTGCTCCAGTACTTGGCCGATATATCCATGCTCAAGATTTAGAAAAAGGCGCCAGTGATGTGGTGGTGCTCTCTTATAAAACGTGGCAAACCGTATTTGGTGGTGATCCCGCTGTGATTGGCCAAACCATCACGCTTAATAAAATGCCTCATGAAGTAATTGGCGTTGCACCACTGGGTTTTCGCTTTCCTTCTTGGGCGCAAGTGTGGCTCGCAGATAAATCATTATCGCAACAGGTACAAAAAGAGACGTTACGAACCGACTTGTATCTGCGTTTAAAGCCAACTGTAACTGGGGTGCAATACGAAACATTTGTTGCTGCATTTTTAAACGAGCGTTTTAGTCGTCGCTTGTCAGAAATTGACCGCGAGCAGTTTAGTGAAATAACTGCAGCGCTAATCTCCCTACCAGAGCAAAATACTGATGGTATGGCTTGGCTGATGCATTTTATGAACCTAGTGGCACTGATGATCCTCAGTATGGCCTGTATTAATACCGGCAACTTATTGTTAGCCCGTGCTATGGAGCGACGTAAAGAAACCGCTATTCGCGCCGCTTTAGGTGCCAGACAATGGCGTATTTTTCGCCAACTAGTGTGTGAGGGCACTCTCATCATTTTAATCGGCAGTGTACTTGCTACCTTACTTGCTGGCTTTTTGATTGATTTTGTCAATACCATGATGCACAGCGCATTTGGCGATAAACTGCCCTTTTGGTGGCAATGGCAAATGGATGCTCAAACCCTGTGCGCAGGCTTGTTTTTTCTGGTATTTACCTTAGTTTTTGCCTGTATTTTGCCAGCGTTAAAAGCCACTCGATTAGATTTAAATGATGTACTGCGCGATGGTACTCGCGGTGCACTTGGCAAAAAAGCAGCCCGCAATGGTCGTATTTTGGTGATGATGCAAATTGGTTTGATCACCACGCTGATGTTAGTGGGCGGCCTGACAACGCATATCATTACTAATACTAAAGAAATTGTAAATGAATTGGCGCTTGATAATTTATATCGCTCACAATTTAGTTTGGCTGAGTTTTATCACAATGATCACGATAAAATTCGTTCAGTATTAGCTGCTACAGTGCAAAAAACTCAAGCAGACCCTTCATGGTTATTATTTCAGTTACGACAACGCCTTGGTAATGTGAAGATTCAAGTTGATGCAAAAGAGGAACAAGTCGACGTCAGTTTTATTTCTGGTCAGATGGATAATTTAGGCTATCCGATTATTAAAGGGCGAGATATTGCTTTAAATGATGATCAGAGTAGTCAGCAAGTTGCAGTGGTAAGCCAATCATTTGCCAAGCAATATTTTATTGATGAAGACGCTGCGCTCGGCCAATTTATTGAAGTGGGGGATGAGTTTGCTAAGCGTTATCAAATTATTGGGGTCGTGACTAATAAGGGGCAAAATAGCCAAGGATTATTTGCTCCAGCCGATCAATTTCACGAAGTGTATTTATCATTTTGGCAATTATCTAATGAGCAATTAGAGACAGTGTTTGATACTTTGTTTGTCAATAAAGCCGAACTAACAGCCGCTATTGATGCGTTTTATGATTTGCTTTATCAGATTGATCCACAATTACCTCTACCAGAAGTGTTTGATTATAATGAGAACAGTAATGTAGCCCTGCGGTCGCTCACCAAAATAAGTGAAGTGATTTTAGCGGTTGGAAGCTTTGCCTTGGTTCTTGCTTTAATTGGTATTTATGGCATGACAGCTAATCAAGTCAGTTTAGGCTGCCATGAGATAGGTTTAAGACGCGCCATTGGGGCAAAAGATACGGCGATTATTCGCTTGTTTATGAGCAAAAATGCCAAGCCCGTTTTTTGGGGCATGGGCAGTGCTTTGGTGATTTATATCGCGTTATCCTGGGTTATAAATACTATCAGTAATGATTTGATTGATGGCAGCATGTTTATTATGGCGGGTTTAGTGACTAGCATTACGTTGCTCAGTGTTATCGCCTTGGCGGTTTATTTGCCGTGTAAAAAAGCAGTGATGCAAGAGCCTGCTCAATCACTCAGAGTCGATTAACTTTTGATGTCTGTTGATTAGTTTAAAAAATAGTTACTATGAGCCAACGTTAGGGTATGACATTACCCTAACGTTTTTTGCTAAGGAGCGGGTGTGACATTTAAAGTATTAGTGGCTGATGATGACCTAAATATCATTATTAGTTTGAAGTTTTTATTAGAGGCTGAGCAGTATCAGCTGACATCAGTCACGACGCCTGAAGCGTTATTAGATCAGTTGAAAAAACAACAGCTTGATTGTGTATTGCTTGATATGAATTTTCAACGCGATACCACATCAGGTAAAGAAGGTTTAGCTCTTATTCACGCTATTCGTACGATTGACCCGTTAATCCCGATTATTATGATGACAGGTTGGGCAACGGTTGATTTAGCCGTTCAAGCATTAACAACTGGTGCTAACGATTTTTTACAAAAGCCGTGGGACGATGACAGACTGCTTAATGCGGTGGCGACACAAATTCAGCTTTCAAGAACCCAGTTACAGTTGCAAAAAGTAACTCAAGAAAATAAAATTCTAAAACATCAGCTCAGTGCTAATAATACTGATTTCTCGAGTCAGTCTAAAGCCATGCAGCAGTGTTTGGCTGAACTAAACCAATTGGCGCAAAGTGATATGAATATTTTACTCACTGGCGAAAATGGCACAGGTAAAAGCATGTTGGCTGAGTTGATCCATCAGCAATCGGCAAGATCTGCGGCTTCATTAGTCAGTGTTAACATGGGCGCTATCAGTGAGAGCCTGTTTGAAAGTGAAATGTTTGGCCATGTAAAAGGTGCGTTTACTGATGCGAAAGAGCAACGCATTGGTCGGTTTGAAATGGCGCAAGGCGGGAGTTTATTTTTAGATGAAATTGCCAATATACCTTTGAGCCAACAAGCAAAACTATTACGAGTACTCGAAGCGCAGCAATTTGAAAAAGTAGGTTCAAGTAAAACGCAATTTGCCGATGTGCGTATTATTTCTGCAACAAATGCCAATTTGCAGCACGCTATTCAAGAGGGGCATTTTCGCCAAGATTTATTCTACCGCCTAAATACAGTAGCCATTCACATTCCAGCACTGCGTGAGCGCCAAGAAGATATTATCGCGCTGGCTGAAGGTTTTTTAGCGCAGTTTTGTGCCAAGTATCAAAAACCACTGCTGACGCTTTCGATTGAGGCAAAACACCAATTGTTGCACTATTCTTGGCCTGGCAATATTCGCGAGTTACGCCATTGTATGGAAAGACTCATTTTCACTTGCCAACATCACAACATTAGCGCTGATCAACTACAACTGCAAGAGGCAACATCACCTTCTCAGATAACTGAATCAACCTTAGCTAATCAAGCAGCCGATAAGTTGATGACATTAGATGAGATTGAAAAAAGCACCCTTAGCACTCGACTGGCTTATTTTAAAGGTAATGTTGGTCAAGCTGCAAAATCCTTGGGCCTTAGCCGCAGTGGCTGGTATCGCAGGGTCGATAAATTTGAACTTTAAAAACCCATTGTATTTAATTAGCAGCGTCATAAAGCAACCTTTTAGTACCTTTACTTGGTTACTGATTAGTTTTAGTGCCCTGTGGCTTGCCTGCATTGGGTTACTGATAATAATGAAATTATCCTGGTACTTAATTGGCTTTATTTTCTTTAGCTGCATCAGCATTCAAGCATTGTTGATGTATCGTTTTTTGCGTGAGCAAAACCGTCGTTTTGATAGCATTAGCAACTTAATTGCTGCCTTATTACAGCAAGATTACAGTTTACGTGGCCACGATAGTAAACAGATTCATTACAATGAATTGCTTAGCTTAATTAATCAGTTAGCGGATACTTTGCAGCAGCACCACCGCCATGCGATTGAAAGCCAACAATTAAGCGAACAAATTATGGCGCAAATGGATGCAGCTCTGATTGCGTTGAATAAAAATGGTTCGGTTATTTTCCAAAATCAAGCAGCTGTGAGCTTATTAAAGTTAGATCTCGATTCAGTAGCGTTGAACCGAGCATTAATAGCGCAATTGCATGCGTTACCCTATGGTCAAAACAATACCTTACAGCTTGATAATCAGCCGCAACCGGTATTGGTATTTCGCGAACGGTTTATACAAGCTGGGCAACAACATGATTTATTTTTGTTTAAAGAGCTGGGGTCGATTTTACTTGAACAACAAAATCAAGCTTGGCAAAAATTGGTAAGAGTAATTAGCCATGAACTTAATAATTCACTGACACCAATTGGTACGATTAGCCGCAGTTTAATACGCCAGCTTGAACAAGGAAAACCAGCGTTAATGATGAAAGAGGGCTTGGCTGTCATCAAAGAGCGCAGTGAATACCTTGCCAGTTTTACTCGTAGTTATTCTGAAATGGCTAAACTGCCTCCGCCTGATAAAAAACCACTGCTTATGGCTTTGTACTTACAGGGAATTTGTCAGTTATTCAATCAACAAAAGATAACGCTAAGTTGTGCTGATGATTTAACCGGTTTTATCGATTCAAACCAGTGCCAGCAAGTATTAATTAACCTCATAAAAAATGCAGTTGAAGCAAATCAAAGTGCTAATCGGCAAGACTTAGGTATTGAGATTATCTGTCAGTTACATGATAAAAATCTACAGATCAGCATTTATGATCACGGCCTGGGTATTGATAATCCAGATAATTTATTTGTGCCATTTTACAGCACCAAACCACACGGTTCAGGCATTGGCCTGATGCTAAGCCGACAAATTATTACCAATCACTTTGGTCGCTTAAGCATAGACAACGGCCCAAGTGGCGGGGCAGTGGCAACCATTACCTTACCAAGCCAATAATAATGCGGCCGTACTTGGCTAAGCGCAACACTTTTTGTATTTTTTACCACTCCCGCATGAGCAAGGATCGTTACGCTCAGGGGTTTTAGCAAAGACTTGTGGGGCAGGTTTGTTTAACGCAACATCAAGGGCTTTAATATCTTCGGCCTCTTCAGCGTTAATACTGATGTCAGCAAACAATTGGTGCTGCTCGAGCATGGCTTCAATTTCATGTTGGCGGGCTTGAGTTTGCACTTGCAAAATCAAAGGATTGTTTTGACTGCCTAATTTCACATTCGGTTTTGGTTGATACGTGCCGAGGTTGTGTTTACCCATCACAATAGGGCGACCACGGTAGAAACATTTAGACATTGCTGATCCTAATTAGGGCACAGGACATTCGCTGCGCTTAAAAATGAGCACGCATGCTAACAGCTAAAGCACTTTTTGGCTAAAAACAATCACTTTTTTTGCAATGTCACTGCAAGATTCAATCATTTGTTAGGATTTATTATCTAGCGCACAGGCTATTTATTACATACAGGGAGTTTAATCGATATTTTTAAACCGCCTAATGGACTTGCCGTCGCGCGAATTTGCCCTTGATGTGCGTGGATTAAATTTTTGCAAATTGCTAATCCTAAGCCGGAACCGCCTAATTGACGCGAGCGAGATTTTTCTACGCGGTATAAGCGTTCAAATATTTGTTCAAATTGGTCGCTTGGTACACCAGGTGCCGTGTCGTTGATTGAAATAATAATAAAGTGGTTTTTTGCGTAAACCGACAATGTAATGGTGCCGGGTTTATCGGTATATAGGCAGCTGTTGGCTATGAGGTTGGTCAGTACTTGTTTGATACGGTCGCAATCCCATAACACCGTTTGCTGTTGTAAATTGATTTCACATTGCCAATTAAAGTCATGATCTTTGACGTAATTGGCAAACTCATGTTGCCAGCTTTCAAATAAAGCAGCAGCAACATGGCTTTGCTGGTTTAAAACCAAATGGCCGCTATCGGATTGCGCTAATTCATAAATATCTGAAATTAAACGGTTAATATCTATCACCTTTTGATTCATTTGCGAATAGCTCGATTGCACGTCACTAATCAAGTTATGTTGCAAAGCATTCACTTGTAATTTCATCGAGGTAAGCGGCGTTCGCAGCTCATGGGAAATATCAGCTAGCAGTTGATCTTTTTGTTTTAGAAGTTGTTCACTCAGCTCATTACGTAGTAATGCCATTTTACGACGTTGCCAAATATTGAAAATAATGACGCTAAATAACAGCAAGCTTAAAAAAAACAGCGTAACTAACCATTTTTTAGTGGCTTGTTCGGTGGCAATAATTTGCTGCTGTGCTTTTTCATTTTGCTGTAACTGACTGACTTTGAGCTGTTCTTGTAATAAATTAACGTCCTTTTTGCTTTTTTCTTGTTCTTTAATACGTTCGCTTGAAACATCCTCTTGGTATTGTTGGTAAGCAAGTTTTAGATGGGAATAAGCAGCTGAAAAGTCTTGTTTTAGCGCCAGTACATCCGCGAGCTTTTCGTGAGCAGGGCGCACTAAGGAAATGTTATTTAATGATTGTGTAATGGCTAAATACTGCTCTGCATGGCTAAGTGCTTGGTTAAGAGCTTTATTTTCAAGATAATAATCAAAAAAATGGCTATGTACCCGACCCTGTGCAAAGGTATCATTGGTAAGCATTGCTGAATTTTGGGCATGGTTTAAATTAGCAAATCGCGCAGTAGGATTTGCTAAATCTTTATAAATATCGGCTAGTTGCAAGTAGGTTTGTGTGGTTGCAGCAGGAGCATCGGCTTTTAAAAATAGCTCAATGGCTTTTTCATTATATTCGACGGCCACCTTGAGTTGCCCTTTTTTATGGGCCAATTTGGCAAGTTGGCTGTAATCAAACGCGCAATCTTTACTGTTTTTACGGGCTAAATCTATTTTTAAAGCTTTTTGGTAAAAATGTTCAGCTTGAGTTAAATCATTGGTTTTCATGTATAAATTACCAAGATTGTAAAAATTAGCCGAAATGGTCATTAAATCCTTACTGTTTGATAGCGCATGCATGGCATTGAGTTGATACATGAGGGCTTGATCATAATCGAGCTCCGTTTCCGCAAGTACACCGAGTGCATTATAAATCCGTGCCATACCCGAGGGACGATTACTCTGGCTATAAAGTTCAAGCGAAATTTGATAGTTTTGTTTTGCTAAATCGTATTTACTAAGGTTGCGTTGATAGATACCCGTCATACGGTAGAAATTTGCTTGTTCATTAGTAGTAAATAGAGTCAAGTTAAGGTTTACAAGTGGGTGTACATGCTCAAGCATAATACGTTCAGCTTCGGCATAGTGGTTTCTATTTTGTGCTATCAAGCTTTCTTCAAACCAGGCCATAATCGTTATTTTTGGCCATTGGCTTTGTTTTAGAGGCGCTAAAATAGCAAGCGCTTGATCATAGCGTCCTCGATGCCAATGTAAGGTGGCTATACTGATGGTGGCATCAGCTTGTTGTTCGCCGGTGGTATTGTTTTGAATTTTAGTCAGCTGTGCTAAGGCATCTGAAGCGGCGAAATTAAAATTGGTTAGGTCATAGGTTTGCGCTTTGGCTTGAGTCAAACAACACAGTAATAAAAAAAAAGCGATATAACGACGAAAATAAAGCAAAAGAAACACCTTTTAATTAGGAATACTGCCAAAAAGAGCTATATTGATGCGATAACCTGCACCATAAACGGATTCAATAGGTGCAACTGCGTTGAGAGTTACCTTGAACTTTTTACGGATGTTTTTGATATGACTGTCGATTGTGCGATCGTTGATATCATGCAGCTCGGGGTAGGCTAGTTCGATAATTTTGTCCCGTGAAAAAATGCGCTCGTGATTAATAAAAAGTAACTCAAATAAGCTAAATTCCGAATGGGACAGTGATACTACCCCAAGAGGGGTTTTTATTTCTAGCGCATCTGCATTAAGGGCTAAGGTGTTATATTGTACTTGGCCAATACTGCGCTTTAATATCGCTTTAGCACGTAATACCACTTCCATGGCATCAAAGGGTTTGCAGATATAATCATCAATGCCGAGTTGTAATCCTTGCAATTTTTTTTGCTGTTCAACAATGGCGGTGAGCATCACAATTGGCACATCGGAAAATAAGCGAATTGCCTGACAACAAGCCATACCATCTTTATTTGGTAACATTAAATCAAGTAAAATCAAATCTGGTTGATAGTGTTTTACTGCATTTACCACCAAATCTCCGTCGTCAATGTGCAACGTATCAAACTGATTAGCTCGGAAAAAAAGCTCAATTCCTTGCGCTATGCTGAGATCATCTTCAACAATTAAAATTTTCTGCACAGTGATTTTCCTAAAATTTGAACGCGGTATTTTAGCTATTTATAGAACAGATGGAATCATTTTTTCTCGATTTAAGCTGCTGGCGGATCAAAATACCATTATTTGATGTCGCCAGTGCAATTTCGATTTTATGTTTAATTGAGTTATCAAGGCTTTGATCAAATAACATCATTTCTAATAAGTTGAATAAGCTTTCCAATTGCTCCAACTCATTGTTTTTATAAAGCTCATTACAAAGGATTGGGAATCCTAAAGCATCTAAAGTGGAAATGATTTTTTGATTAATTGCTAATCCTACTGATCCCATCGCGGTTTTCTCCTAAAAAACAATAGCGTAATTAGATGCCATAATTGTGCATCAAATATGGATCAGGATTAAAAAATGAGTTATTAATTGCGTGGGGCTAAGATGCAAGGGTAAGTCTGTTTTTTGCAGCAATATGATTGCAGTTTTTAAAATAGCAATTTGAGCTATGGGCAAACAAAATTATCTTGTTATTATCGGTTTCCCTGGATGTGCTTTAAGACAATATAAATGAAAGACTTAACTCAAGGATCTATTCCTAAATTACTCATTAATATGGCTGTGCCTATGATGATTGGAATGCTGATCCAAACTTTGTATTTTTTAGTTGATTTGTATTTTGTGGGTCAACTTGGTGATACCGCTTTAGCTGGCCTCAGCCTTGCGGGCAATGCGATGTTTTTAATTTTTGCATTAACCCAAATTCTTAATGTCGGTACCACGGCACTGATTTCTCATGCTGTTGGGCGCAAAGATGAAGCGGATGCAAACGCCGTGTTTAACCAAAGTATGTTGCTTGCTTGCCTAATGGCGCTAGTTGTAGTGGTTATTGGCTATTTTGGTGCGCCAAGCTATTTAGCCAGCATTTCATCAGATGCGGCAACCATAGCTGCAGGGCGCGATTATTTATATTGGTTTTTGCCTGGTATGGCGTTGCAATTTCCATTGGTAGCGGTGAGTGCTGGTTTGCGTGGCACAGGAATTGTCAAACCCACCATGCTGGTACAAACCTTGTCGATTATTGTTAATATTATTTTATCGCCAATTTTAATTGCTGGTTGGGGTACTTCTGTTGCAATGGGGGTTGCAGGAGCCGGGTTAGCAAGTTCGATTTCGGTATTTGCTGCGGTATTATTACTCTGCGTTTATTTTGTTAAAGCTGAAAAATATATTTCGCTTAAGCCAAATTTATGGCGCTTTGATACTCAGATTATAAAGCGTTTGCTTGGTATTGGATTACCAGCAGGAGGGGAATTCTTTTTAATGTTTGCCTATATGGCACTGATCTATTGGTTAATTCAACATTTTGGCCCTGATGCTCAAGCAGGTTTTGGTCTCGGCTCTCGTATTATGCAGTCCTTGTTTTTGCCAGCGATGGCGATTGCCTTTGCAGCACCTGCTGTGGCGGGGCAAAACTTTGGCGCAAAGCGGTTTGATCGGGTACGTGAAACCTTCTTTTGGTCGGCGTTATTGACGTGTAGTTTAATGGCGGTATTAACGCTGGTGAGTTTTTTAATTCCCTCAGTGCTGGTCGGTGGTTTTTCTGGCGACCCTGAAGTTGTGTTAATTGCAGCTACCTTTTTACAAATAATTTGTATTAATTTTATTCCATCTGGTGTGGTGTTTACCTGCTCAGGACTTTTTCAGTCTTTGGGAAATACCCTACCAGGCCTGTATAGCACAGCGACACGGGTTCTGATTTTTACTGTGGTAGCCGTCTGGTTAAGCCATCAGCCTGACTTTACCCTCACGCAAGTGTGGTATTTGTCAGCAATCAGTGTGTGTATTCAAGCTGTGGTCAGTTTCTTGTTGCTCAAACGAGAGTTTAAACTGCGTTTACCTCGCGGCTATGTTGATGACCCCGTGGCGGTGAAGCTTGAAGTGAGCCAGTAAAGTAAACCATGTTTTCCTTTGATACACACTGATTGTGTAAATCAATTATTACAGTAAAAACGTGGTGTTTGCCGCGTTTTACTTCCCTTTTATCTGCTTTACGTTTACGTTAACTGACTTTGTCGTTTCTACCATCATAAGGCGTGTTGTGTGAGTAAAAATAAAACCTTTGGCAGTATGTTAATTATTGCCGGTACTACTATCGGTGCTGGTATGTTGGCACTGCCCATTGCATCAGCCGGGTTAGGCTTTTCAACCTCAATAGTAGTGATTTTGGCAACTTGGTTATTAATGACTTATACCGCTTTACTCATGCTTGAAGTTCACCAACATGCGGATGTCGACGCAACACTCAATACATTAGCCAAAGGATTATTAGGCCGAAGAGGGCAAGTCATCGCCAATTTCTCGATGATTTTTTTATTCTATGCGTTGTGTGCAGCCTACATTACCGGTGGTGGTTCGCAGTTACAAACCAACCTTAATAATTGGTTTGATTGGCAATTAGCCCCGCAAGTGGGCGCAATTATTTTTGCGTTATTATTTGGTTTTATTATCACCTTAGGTACTGGCACGGTTGATAAAGTGAACCGTGTTTTATTTATCACAAAAATACTAGTACTGGGCGCGATGTTTTATATGTTGACCCCTTATGTACAAATGCAGCATTTACTTGAAATGCCATTACAGCAAGGCCTTATTTTATCGGCTATTCCAGTGGTATTTACCTCTTTTGGTTTTCATGGCTCTATCCCTTCTATTGTTAAATACGTCGGTAAAGACATTAAGGTACTGCGTAAAGTAATGATTGTTGGTGCATCGCTGCCGTTGGTTATTTATTTGTTTTGGCAAGTGATAAGCCAAGGCATGATGAGCCAGCAAAGTTTACTGCAAAGTGAAGGGTTACCTGGTTTTATCGCATCGATTGCCACCTTGTTAAATAATCCTGCAATTAGTAAAGCAGTGACCATTTTTGCAGATTTAGCGCTCGCCACCTCTTTTTTAGGCGTGAGTTTAGGTTTGTTTGATTTTTTCAGCGATACCTTAAAAAAGTCCAATACTAAACAAGACCGTTTAATTACCGCGATTGTAACCTTTACGCCTCCCCTTGGTTTTGCACTTTTTTATCCGCAGGGGTTTATTATGGCGCTGGGCTATGCGGCCATCGCATTAGTGGTATTGGCGATATTTTTACCTGTAGCGATGGTGTGGCAGCAACGACGTAAGCAAGATAGTTTACCTGCAGGCTATCAAGTGGCAGGTGGTCAGTTTGCTTTGGTATTTGTTGCACTACTAGGTGTATTAATTATCAGTGCCCAGGGGTTACAAATGTTTGGCGTTATTCCTGCTGTGGGCTAACAACCCGCTTAGATATTAGATTTTGCTTTAATGAACAAAAAGGCGGTGAAGCGCCTTTTTTATTATAAGTTGCTCACTAAAGCGTGTTTCCATCTTGATCAACGGCCTTAAGTAGGAACTGATCAGGGAAGTTATCTTGCTCTTCTGGGCTTAATAACCACGGTGCTAAGCAACTTTTATCTGTCAAACATGGGTCACTTAACGCGTGTAAAAATGCGACTAACTGTGCACTTTGGGTTGGATTAAGCCCTCGTTGTGGCGCAAGTACTGCGCGTGCTGGCACTTCATTACGTTGTGCTTGCTCTAAATGGCTTGCAACTAAAATTGAGTTTTGATGGGCATCGTTAAAAATACTGGCGCAACTTTGGCTGTTTTTAAGCATTAATCCTTGAATTTGCTCAAGCTGACAATAAGCGGAATTTTCATTAATGTCAGCGGCTACATTGCTGCCAAATAATTGGTTAATTGCACCTCGAGGATTACTGTAATGACGCACAACTTGCTCAAGTGTTTGGTAAGCCCCTGAATGACCATATGGTGCAGTATGAGCAATATTGAGTAAAGATGGCGTGCGAAAATGGTAGCGATCGGCATTATTATTGGTCACATTTTCACGGCCAAAATCCGTGTTTGTGGCGGTATTGCTGGCATTGTCTTTTCCTACGCCTATTTGTGGAAAAGCAACCAAATGGTGGCGCTCATCACTAAAACTTGGGCCATTGTGACAAGCAGCACAACCGGCACCGCCGTTTTGTGGTGGGGTGAAAAACAGTAAAGCCCCCGCTTTTTGATCATTATTAAGTGCCTGTAAATCCCCTTTTAAATAATTAAACCAAGGATTATTGATAAAGACCATTGAGCGTTCATATTCCCCAATCGCACGGGCAATATGCTTAAAAGTGATGGTTTCATCATTAAAAACAGTCGAAAACTGGGCGGGCCATTGGTTAATAAACTGCGCCATGCTGTTATTGAAACGAGAATTAAGCGCCTCACGTAAGGCGTTATTATCAATCCCTGGAATAAATTCAGCGCGCATTTCTTCTACTGACGTGACAGGAAAGCCCGCTTGTGCAGTGGCTAATGAATCATTGGGGGTGAAATTACTATCGGCTCGGCGTCTTCCTTGCTGATCAATCATGGAATCTGGCGTTAAAATAGCCCCGTTGCGGTCACGTTCGACTCGACTGTCCCAAAATAAACCGCGCACGTACAATGCGATATTAAAAATAGTCGGTGAATTGCGAGGCACTAGCGGCGTATTGTCTGCTGTATTACTAAAACGACCACTACCTAATAAATCATGTGCAGCTTGATTTGTTTCATCAATTGCATTAACGCCTACTGGCAGTGAAAGAGTATCAGCTCCCGCAAGCAGAGGATGGTGACAGCTGGCACACGCAGCCGTTTGGTTGCCACCGAGATTTTTAGTAAAAAAAAGCTTTTTACCTAGTTGGGCTATTGGGTCTGAAATACTGGGTATATTAAGCGCAGCAAGATTGGGTACAGTTAAGTTTCGTTGCACAATTAAATTTTGTAATTGTTGATCAAGATTATCAAACCTTGGGGGAGGAGGGGGTGGGATCCTTCTTGCAGGTTCAACCGCCATGCCTTGCTCAGCAATGAACAGACAGCTCAATGCCAATGATGCAATGCTTATTTTTATTCTCGTTCTCATGATACAACCCTTGTGAGCAGAAAAAGTAACAACTTAACAGTACACAGCTAATGTGCAGAAAATGTGCAGTTACAGTGAATAAAACGTGGTTTTGAGCAAAGAGAAGGATGCAAATTGAGGTTTTACAGCGATGCGATTGATGTTAGCGTTGCGACGTAACTAACCTCAGTTATGGATAAGAGATTTACCAATGCATTGAATTAAAGGTTAATGTCTAAGTTTTTCATCTCTAATCAGATATTTTCAACACTGTTCGCGATAAAAATAACTGCTTGAGATAGATTTATTATTCAGCTTTCGGGTTAATTAACACATTCTAAACTGCATTAATGTGGCGCAAACACTTCAAGCAGTGTTGAGGCACTTTGTTGATTAACTTGCTGCCAAGCGGCCTCAAGTGCCATTACTAAACCTGAGTATCCATCTTGGCTTAAATCAACTGAAACACTAAAATAGCGACTTAACTCAACCGATTGAGCTAAGCCTTTTTGATATTTAACAATACGCCACAGGCCACTAATTTCTGCATTATTGTTGAGTCCACCATTAAATTCATTAATTTCCCACTGTAATTCGTAATAATGCGATTGATTGGAAAAAGGCAGTGCCGCACGCTTTTTGCTGATAAACATTGAAGGCAGTGCTAGGGTGAGTTGTTGCTCCGCATTATTGAGCAACATGGTCTCAATCGGTTGATCCCAAAGATGGTGGCTGGCATTTCGCATTTGAGTTGCTGTGCTTTTCATCGCGATACCACGGTTACTAATTGCTCCGTAAAGTACAGGATCAGCTAAAACCAACGGGATTGTTTGGGCACTTAGAGTGATACTGTGGTTCGAGTTGGAGGTTGAAAAATGATAATAATTAATGCTAGCGGGCGCAGACGTGCAGCCTGCGGTTAGCATCACAAAACAAAACAACCATAGCTTTTTAATCATTTTGTTTGCTCCGAGGTTGTAAATCTTCAATTGTTTTTTTATCAAAAATCAGCATATTAGGCTGCTCGTTTAGTGATTTTCCAAGCGGTTGAAGTTGTTCTGCCAGTTTTTTCATTTCTTCTACCGCGCGGTTCATATCGTGGTAAACCGGCGAACCCTGTTGGTAATCGGCCATGGTTTTAGCAAATTGTTTCATTGTTCGGTCAAACTGACTCATTGATGAGGTAATTTTATCTAAACTTTGCGACAACTCGGCTGGAATTTGCTGGGTTTTGCTTTGATTTACAAATACACGTAAATCGGCGGCGAGTTTTTCATACTCGGCGACTGTGCTATTTAATTGTACCAAGGTTTTTTCGACATCAAGTTTGTTTATTTTAGCCATGACTTCTGACAGTTGATTGGTGAGCACCGAAAACCCGCTTGAGATACTTGGAAAGACCCGATAATTGGCGAGCATTTTTGGTTGCTTTTGTTCTGCGTCTGGGTAAAAGTCTAAATCAACGTAGACAGCACCTGTGAGTAAATTTCCAGGTTTAAGTGACGCTCTTAGGCCGTTATCAATCCATTTTTGACTATTACTTTGCCAAAATTCTTTGGCGACTTTCGCTTCATGGTATAAACGGCGGTATTCTATTTTTATCATCACCGGCACTGCAGTATTGTCAGACATAAAATGGGCCGGTTTTCCGTCGACCACTAAAATAGCGGGTGCTTCGACCACGGTACCGACTCGAGTGCCCCGATACTCGACAGGCGCACCGACTCGTAATCCGCGAATTGATTGTTCAAACTCAATGACGTAATAATCATGTTCGTAATAGCGTTGCTCAAGTGCGGTTTTGTAATCATCACTTAATGAAAAAATATGGCCATCTTGGGCAATTTCGCCAGGTTTTTCCCGCTCTGGCACCGTAAACGAAATGCCGCCTTTGAGTATTTTGCTAAGCGAGCCGGTTTTGATACTAATGCCATCTGCATTGAGGTCAACTTCAATGCCTGAATGAACCCAAAAGACGCTGTTTAAGGTAATAAGATTTTGATAAGGCGCTTGAATAAATAAGCCATAACGCATAGTTTGCTCTTGCCAATCAAAAGTCGCGGTTTCAACTTGCCCGACTTTAAAACCTTTATAAAATACCCCTGTGCCAACATCAATTACTTCGGCATCACGGCTTAATAATTTTACTCGGCCCCCTTCGATATCATTAGGAATAAGTGGTGGATCGGTTAATAACTGAAATTGGTGAATGGTATCTTTATCCGTACCTGGTAAAAACTCAATATACACACCAGATAACAAGGTAGTCATACCGGTGATCCCTGTTTCGTCAATCCGTGGTTTTACCACCCATAATTTTGCATCTTGCGTTAATAGATGCACATAATGGTTGTCGATTTCAGCTCGAGCAATGACGCTTTTTTGATCGTCCGAGAGGCGTGTATGGCTGATAATTCCAATTTTGACACTGCGTACTTTAATCTCGGTTTTACCATTAATAATTCCTTCAGCAGAGGGCATTTTGATATAAATCACTTCACCTTGTTCCATCTGATATTTGTACAGCATCCAGCAAGCAACTAGCAAAGACATAATTGGTAAAAACCAAATCAGAGAAAGTTTATTTTTTTGTTTTATTTCAGCGGGTGAAGACATTACTTTCCTTAGGTTTTTTATCCCAGATCAAACGTGGATCAAAGGCATGGGCTGCGAGCATTGAAGTGACCACCATCGCAGCAAAAAAGAGCGCACCTTTTCCTGGTAATACAGACATAATGTTTCCAAGTTGTACTAAGGCCACAAGTATAATAACAACAAAGACATCAAGCATAGACCACTTACCAATAAATTCAGTTATTTTATATAGTTGTGTCGCTTGTTGTTGATCGAAGTTTCGCGTTGAGCTGACATTGATACATAACGTGGCGAGCACTGCAATTTTAGCAATGGGCACAACCACACTTGCGAAAAAAATAATAAGTGCGATAGGGTAGGATCCCATTTTCCAGAGGATCAAAATTCCTCCTACTATTGTCGAGGGCTCATCTTGTGATAAAACAACAGTGTGCATAATTGGATATAAATTTGCTGGAATATATAAAATGATTGCGGTGACTAAAAATGCCCATACCCGTTGGGTTGATTGTGGATTTCGTAAATGTAATGGGCTGTGGCAACGCGGGCAAAAGTCATCTTGGCTTAAACAATTACACATATGGCAGGCTTTTAATTCATGCTCAATGGCTCTGGTCGTGTGATATTGAGAGTCAGTTATCTGCTCATCACTAATTTGTTGCCATAAATTAGCAACGTTAATCCGATACAGACAGCCTATGTAGAGTAAAACAAACAAGCAAAATGACCAAAAGCTCAAACCAAACGCAATATCAGCCATCGCCATAATTTTAACCATACTGATCAATACACCAATTAAAAATATTTCTGACATCACCCATGGCGTGAGAGAAATAGTAAATTTTAATAAGGTGCGAGCGGCGCGCTGAGGTAATGCCGATAAGATGCCCAGTTGCATTAAGATATGCGATACAAGTAATAAAAAGGGCAGCAAAATAATACATAAATCCAGTAATGCACCAAGAATAGGCGTTTGGTAATTAAATAAAATTTTAGCGGCATCTAGCAGGGTTATTGTTTGTGTCATCCCTTGATTACTAAAGGAAATAAAAGGGTAAAAAAGCGAGCTGAGTAACATGATTAATGCACTCAGTGCCATTGAAATGACAGTGGCTTGGGTATGAAAGTTACCACGTGAAAGTTGATGACCACAATTAGGGCACAGTGCTCGTTGATTTGCCGCTAAAGCTGGCAAATCAACCAGAAAATCACAATGTGGGCATGCAACTAACTCTGGCATTAAAATTTATCGCTAGGTTAAAACGATAATTTTGCGTTAGTTTTTCAATTTTATCAATTAAGTACCTAGTATTATCTCAATAATTTACTGATCTTTTGCCATAAGCGTAACGAAGGTGATTCAGCTTTAGCGTGTGATTGAGTTACATGGGGAGCTGAGAGTAATACGGTCATATTTTTTAATTGCACAATTTTATTTTGGCGACGACAAATTTGTTGCACTACGTATTCATCAGAAGGGCCTAGGCCCTTTAATTCGATATCAACATATCCTAAGGCTAAATCTGCAATGGTAATTTTCTTTTCACCACTGTATTCAGAAGCGCGATGATTCACCGCACCTGCGCTAATAGTGACCAAGTCACCCAATTGCATCTCTTCACTTAGTGCAAAGGGAAAGGTAAAACTGTTATTGTGAGTAACATTAAAGGACTTACGTTGATAATCTAAGGTCAACAAAAAGGGATCGTCAGTTTGACAATCGAATGTTTTACCTTGATAGGGAGCTAAACTAGCCAATGTTTGTTTCGACAAACTAACAACGTGCGTCACGGTAATACCTTGTTTAATGAGTGAATGAGTTCAAGGTTATTATTGTCAATTATGCATGTTGCAATTGTATGACAATCTGGTCGAAATTGTTTTTATTTTGTCCATTCATTAATTCTTTCTTTAATCTATAAATACCAGTATGTTAGGTCTAATTATCTCGTTCAAATAACAAGAGCTGCTCATTTATGACGTTTTTTTATCGGATTTATCAGTTTATTTTAAAAATGTTTGTTGCTCTGTATCCTTTTCCTAAACCAGACTTATATGTCGGTGAACAAGGATTTAAGGACTTTATGTTTGCGTTATCTCACGCTAAACATAAAAAAATACTGATCGTCACTGATCAGGTTTTAAAACAGCTTCTTGTAATTAATCAAATAACTGACGCACTTGATAACATGGCACTTGAATATGTAGTGTTTGCCGATGTCAGTCCTAATCCAACAATTCACAATGTTGAGCAAGGTTTAGTTTTTTATCAAAGTCATCAGTGTGATGCCATTATGGCTATTGGTGGGGGGTCGGTGATTGATTGCGCCAAGTTAATTGGAGCGCGAGCAGTCAAACCAAATAAAACACTCAAGCAGCTTAAAGGCTTATTCAAAATCTTAAAAAAATTGCCACCGCTTTATGCTATTCCTACTACTGCTGGAACAGGATCTGAAACTACAGTTGCCGCTGTGGTATCGGACACAACGAGTCATCAAAAGTACGCTGTGACAGACTTAGTTTTAATGCCTAAAGCGGCGTTATTGTATCCACCATTAACCGTTAATTTGCCATCTTCTTTAACCGCAACAACCGCAATGGATGCACTCACTCATGCAATTGAAGCATTTATTGGTATCAACGGTCTCGCGTTTAGCGATCAAAAAGCATTGCTGAGTGCCAAGTTGATTTTGACTTATTTGCCAAAATGTCTGGCAGAGCCGACTAATTTAGATTATCGCGAACAGCTGCAATTGGCCTCATTTTATGCAGGTGAAGCCTTTACCCGAACATCTGTCGGTTATGTACATGCTATTGCACATAATCTTGGTGCTAAATATGGCATTGCTCATGGTTTGGCAAATGCTATTGCATTGCCTCATGTGCTGACTTGGTATGGTGAAAGCATTGAAAGTAAAATGGCGACCTTATATGACTATTGCCAATTGGAATTGGGCGCAGCGTGTCAAAAAACAAAAGCTAAAGCGCTTATTTCATTTATTGAACAATTAAATCAATCAATGGATATCCCCATTGAGTATGCTCAATTAAAATCGAGTGATTTTACAGCGCTTGCCCATGCAATTTTACAAGAAGCGCATCCTGATTATCCGGTACCAAGATTTATGAATAACAAAGAGTGTGAGCAGTTATTAAGGCAACTGTCGGTTTAATTAACTCAAACTTTGGATCAGAGGTTTATCAACATTATTAGTTAAAAATGCATATCAAGGTTGTACTTCTCAAACCAGATACTTTTAAAGCGAAGAAGATTAATTGTCACATCAATAGTGAGTCTATTGCACGTTAATCCAAGGCTATTAACTTTCAAGGTTATTTGCTGGTATGTGTGAAAGAGCCATCCCAGGGGAGTGCTGGTGGGGTTATTCTGTAAAGAGTGCAACGTTCTATATAAATAGTAAATAATAAACATGGCGATGTACTATTTAGAGTTTCAAATTGTTCAAGTGCTGCAGCAAACTCACTTTGCCAATACAATTGCAGCGCCGCTTCATAAGCAGCAAGATTAGCTAAAGTTGTTTCATTGAGCTGCTCAAATAATCCTAAAGGTTCAAAAATGGTTACAGGTAAGTCTTTTCCTTTTACTTTTACTTTATCGACGGTGCGGTAGATAAATTCTGAAGCTAATATTTTGGTATTTTCGCTCACAATAATATCGACCCCATACATTTTAGTGATCCCTTCAAGGCGGGATCCTAAATTTACGGTGTCACCCATTACGGTGTAGGCGATACGAAACTCGCTGCCCATGTTGCCAACACTCATTTCACCACTTGCAATACCAATGCCTACCTTTATTTCGGGCCAATTTTTGGCTTTAAAGGCGCGAGTTAGTTTATCCATTTGAATAATAATATTTAACGCCGCGCTAATAGCATGACTCGCATGCTGCTCATCATTAATGGGCGCCCCCCAAAAAGCCATTACCGCATCTCCCATGTATTTATCGATAGTGCCTTGCTGTTGGTGAATGCAATGAGTGATGGGAGTTAAAAACTCATTCATTAGTACAGTTAGTTCTGTGGGCGTCATTTTTTCTGACATATTGGTAAAATTTCGTACGTCAGTAAAAAGTACACTCATGATCCTATTTTCTCCCGCCAGCGACATTTCTGCTTGGTTAGAGTCGAAGTCGGTAACGAGCTCATGGGGTATATATTGACTAAATACTTTTGATAAACGGCGCTTTTTCTTTTGTTCGACAAAAAAGTTGTAATTGAGGTGCAAAAAACCACTGATGAAGATAAAAAATAACGGTGTGGCTAAGGTGAAAATCATATTCTGCCAATGCCAAAAATACAGGTTAAGCGCACAATAAACACTGGTCAGGCTAATGATAAAGACAGCGGCACCAATTGATTGTAAAAAAGGAAAAATAAAACTCATTAGCATAGCTAAAATAAATAAACTAAAAAGCTCTATTCCTAAACGATATCCTGGGGCATGTTTAAATCTTTGCTCTAAAATTGCAGATACAATGTTGGCATGCACTTCAACTCCGATATAACTTTTGCCAACAGGGGTTGCTCGTAAATCAAGTAACCCTGATGCACTGGTACCTAACAAAGCAATTTTGCCGCTAAGAGCGTCTATTGGTAATGCTTGGTTTAGCACGTCGGTGGCTGAAATATAAGTAAAGCTACCTTGTTTACCTCGAAATGGAACATAAACAGAACCCGTTTGATCTACCGGAATTTTATAATCCCCTAGCTTTATAAATTCAAGTGAACGTAAAGTACTTTGTTGATTACCTGAAAGCTGAAATTCGATAGCGGGTTGATTAAGGCTAATACGAGCAAGTTCAAAAGCGAGTGATGGGTATATTTGGTTGTTGTAATATTGAATCAGTGGGACTTTTCTGAGGGTTTCATCATCGCGAATATAATCAAAAAAACCACCAAAACCAGAGGCTTGTTGCAAAATGGCTAAATTGGCTGCGTATCCCGTACCGTAGTACAAATCGTTTTTAACTTCGTTGAGTATCTCAAGGGAGGCGAGGGGAGCTGGTAACTCTCCATTGGTTTGTTGGTCGTAAATACTGTGTTTAAATACAATCCCAAGCACAGCATCTCGTGCAATCAAGGCTTCGCTAAAACGTTGGTCATGATCAAGCTCTAAACGTAAATTTTGATATTGTGTTTCATCAAAAAGACCTTTTTTAAATAGATAACTCAGAGTATTAAGCGAATTGTTTGCTTGTGCTTCGGCAAATACAGCATCAAATCCTATGCTTCGGATCTGATAGTCGTCAAATAAGCGATTTATTAATTGGGCTAACTTATCACGAGGCCAAGGCCATTGCCCCTCATTAGCAAGACTTTTCTCATCAATGTCAATAATGATTATTTTGTCATCGATACTTTGCTCCATGGTCATTAATAAACGTAAATCATAAAGATAGTTTTCGACCTTGCTGATGATTGACCAATTAACATGTCCGCTTGTATGCACTGCAAGCATAAAAAATACCCCACCGGAGATAAGTAATCGGATGAGGTATTTTTTTATATTATCAAATTGCAGCAGTATATTAGCCTCCCAAAGCTTGTGAACTAAGTTTAGCTTGATGTTTTGGGTCGCGGCGGAACATCGGCCAAGAAGAGGTTGCTAATGTATAACCTGATATTGTAATGCAATAGATTTTCCCATCGGTAGAGGTAACATAAATATTATTTCCTTTAAAATTAGGTGAAGATTTTATAGCGCCACCAGACTTAAATTTCCAAACAAGCACCCCATCGGCTGCATTTAAAGCATAAAGATAACCATCAGAAGAACCAAAAATCACCAGGTTATTCGTAGAGCCATCATTTAGTAAAAGCGCTGAACCATAAATAGCCCCATTTGTAGTAAAGCGCCAAAGTTCACTACCACTAGAATCAATGGCATAGAAGATATTATCAGTAGAACCTATATAGACATCTGAGTTTGTACTTAATATTGCTGGGCTGTACACAGCTGCCGTTGTTGTAAACGGAGACTGCCAATATGAGTAAAACCCCTCATTATATCCATAGGTATGAACGTTAGAGTCACTGGCGCCAAAATATACGTATGTGTTATCAGCGATTGGCGAGCTATTCGTTATTGCTGGAGTTAACTCTGAATCCTGTGGGCCTGAGCTTCCATTTGAATAAGAAAACTCATATAAATACTTATCAGAAGAAATGATTAATACATTATCAGAAGAACTCGAAATTGCAGCACTGTAGCTATTTGTACTTGGATGTGTAAAATTCCAAACCGCAGATCCTGAGCTATCAACGACATTGATAGTTGAATCAGACACAAATAATAAGTTGTCAGATGCTAAAAGGGCGGCCTCTACCAGTATTGGGTTTGCAGTTGTTTGTTGCCATAACTGTGTGCCAGTGTTATCGATTTTATAAAACTTTTTATCTTGAGAGCCAATATAAATATTGTCAGTATCATCAATTAAAGGTGAAGCGGTTATTTTGTTCGCAGTAGCAAACTCCCATAACTTATTACCACTACTGTCCAGAGCATACAATTTATTATCATCACTACCAAAAATAACATTA
Organism: Pseudoalteromonas tunicata; assembly: GCF_002310815.1. Classification (NCBI taxonomy): domain Bacteria; kingdom Pseudomonadati; phylum Pseudomonadota; class Gammaproteobacteria; order Alteromonadales; family Pseudoalteromonadaceae; genus Pseudoalteromonas; species Pseudoalteromonas tunicata. Next base: position 650,239 of record NZ_CP011033.1, read on the forward strand.
CCACTACTATCAATTGCAGGTGATGAATTGATAGCGGCAGCAGTTGCAAAACTCCAATTGAACCTTGGGCTGTAGACAACAACATCAATAGAATCTTCGGCTGTAGCCCCATCATCATCAGTAACGGTTAACTTATAGGTCAGAGTCTCACCATTACTTGGATCAGGAGTTGTTATTGTCAGGTTTGCGTTGTTGGCATTGCTTAGAGCTTCGGGACTGCCATTAACAATTTTTGTCCAAGTATAACTTGCGATAGTACCATCAGAGTCAGAAGCTGTGCCGTTTAATGTTATTGTTTGATTGCTAATTGCCGTGGTATCCGCTCCTGCATTAACTGAAGGGTTATTATTAGGTGGTTGAATAGTAATCGAGACCGTATCAGAGCCGGTTAATCCTGAATTATCAGTGACAGTTAATCTAAATATTAGGGTTTCATCAACTTCCACACCAGCTGCGTAAAAAGTGGTTATGGCACTGTTTGGATTTGCTAAAGTCACGGACAAATTGCCTGAAACTAAAGTCCATAAATAGCTTGCAATAGACCCATCATCACTTGCGCTTCCTGAAAGTGTCACAGTACGCCCAGTATGTAAGGTTTGATCTGCACCTGCATTCACTGTAGGTGGAGTATTTGGCACAAATACGAGCACAGATGTATTAGCACTCGAGCTGGCATTATCGTCATCGGTGACCGTTAAACTAAACGTAAGCGTTGTATCGGTACTGATATTGGGAGCTATAAAACTAATAGTTGATGTTGTCTTACCTGAAACTGAAACTGTCTGGCCGCTCGTTTGCTGCCATGCATAACTTTTAATCGTGCCATCTGAGTCGCTTGCAGAAGCTGTAATAGAAATTGATTGATTTCTCTCAACACTTTGAGAGCTATTTAAAGTTATGACAGGTGCAATGTTTGGTGGTTGAACGGTAACTTGCACGCTGTCGGAGGCCGTTGCGCCATCATCATCTGTCACGGTGAGGGTGAATGTTAAGATTGTATCGCTTGAAACCGTTGGTGCGGTGAAGTTTGTTACAGCGGCATTGGGCGTGCTGAGTGTGACAGCAGGGCCTGCGGTTTGAGACCAAGCATAGCTAGCAATGCTGCCATCAGTATCTGAGGCTGTGCCACTTAAGGTAACCATGAGAGCAGAATGAATGGTTTGATCTGTACCAGCATTAATTGTAGGTATTTGGTTTGGTGGCTCGACAGTAATTTGAATTGAATCTGAACCACTGGCACCAGAATCATCGGTAGCAGTCAGGGAGAAAACTAATAGTTGTTTTGTTGTAACGGTTGGTGCCAAAAATGTGGTATTTGCAGTGGAAGTATTTGACAGGTTTACTGTGGGTCCGCTTAATTGAACCCATTGATAGCTTGCGATAATGCCATCGCTATCAGTGGCAAGACCTGTTAACGATACTGAGGTATTAGATTCAACGATTTGATCTTCGCCAGCAAAAACAACAGGTGGAATAAGTGGCTTAACGATAACTGATACTTGAGCTGTACTTGATGCTCCTTCATTATCTGTAGCAGTTAGTGAGAAAAGTAGGTCACTGATTAAAGTTACTTTTGGTGCTGTTATTAAAGTTTCTAGGCTCGTAGCATTGCTAATTAGCGCGCTTGGGCCGCTAATTTGTTGCCAATTTATGCTTACAATGGTTCCATCTTCATCACTGGCTTGACCAATTAAGGTTGCTGATTTTTCTGAGAAAATAACTTGAGAGTTGCCAGCAAAGACCGCTGGTGGGCTATTGATAGGCACTATTGTAATAGTCGTAGTGGCAGTGGTGCTTTCGCCTTCATCATCGGTGGCTTGAACTTTCAGCACTATATCTGTTTGAATTAAAACAATCGGTGCTGTAAAGCGAATGGAGGAGGTCGAAGAACCATTGAGGTTAACGCTTGGCCCACTTGTTTGAGTCCAGGTAATATCGGTTATTGTGCCATCAGAATCTGTGATTGTCGCATCTATACTCACTAGCTCTTGTTCATTGGCTTTTATGCTCGTTGTTAGAGCTATTTCGGGGGCACGATTTCGCGCGATAATTTCTACCGTAATTTGTTTGACTGATACCGCGCCTAGGTTATCGGTTGCACTCAAAGTTAACGTTGCTTGGCTATCAAGCACTACGTCAGGTGCAGTGATACCCAAAGTCAGTGAGTTTGTGCCGGTTAATGCTAAGGTTGGTCCAGCAGTTTGCTGCCAAGAGAAGTCTGTAATTGAGCCATCAGGGTCAGTTATGCTTGCTGTGATATTTAAACTTTGCTGTCCTGTTAGGCTCACTGAGCTACTAACAGAGATTTCTGGTGCAATATTTGTAATTTGCGGTTCTTTTAAAACCTCTTCATTTACTTCGAAAGTAGGAGTTGTCGAAAAATTATCTGTATTATTGTTTTTAAAACGACTAATTTGCTCGTTAAAATCAATATCTTGAGGAAGCGTCTGTTGAACACCATATTTATTAGTGTAACTTAATGGAACCCCTTGATATTGACCATCAATAATCCCATCAGATAAATCGTCAATGATTGCTAAAATCGTGTCGAAGTTGGGTTCGGCAAAACCAAGTTCTAAAGCAATACGGTTAACCAAGTTTGCTAAGCCTCCTAAGACCAAAGCGTATTGTAACTGGCTCGTTGATGCCGTTGCGGCTGGGGATAAGGTATCAGCTGGAACAACGTTAATCACGTCAAAACCAAATGCTCTAACAGCATTTTGTTGGTTTAAAGCAAGAGTTGAGAAGAAGTTATTGCTTGTACTTTCGGCTTTGGTTTTTTTTATTATGGCGGTCGAGGCAATTGTTAATGCTACCGAGGTTTGATTTGGAAAAATAATAGAACTTAAACCTTGCTCTGACTCGAAGTTAATGCGACGTTTAAGGGCTACGTCTGGTTCTTGGTCTGCTTCATCAATGTAACTACCCCCAAATGATTGAATTAATCTTGGTTTATCACTGACAGGGATTTGGCTAACAAATTGTCCAAGCTCATCAGTTTGAGTTATTAATACCGGTGTGGGATCACTAATATTTCCACCTTCGTCTAGTAAAAAAATTTTGATAGTTGCATTAATCAGCGCTCCTTTTGCGACTCCACCAGAAAGGGTGTAAGTATTACTTTTAGATGGTTGAGGAATGCTTTCGGATTTTTCGGTTCCATCACCACACCCGATTAGCTGTAACACGCCGCAAAAAAATAGGATTCTAAACGCAATATGAGTGTGCATTTGCAGTTACCTGTTTTGATATTTAGGATGTGAAAAAACGACAGCGCCTGATACAATATCGTCACCAGTTAAATTAGATAAACTATAGACTAAGCCAGCCGCATTCGGTAGTTGCAGCTCATTTTGCTTACTACTAAAAAAGCCTGAAAATTGTCCTGTACCGCCATCTTTAGCATCAATATTGACACTGTTATAGAGCCCCGAAAACGAATTAAATCCATTAGCGATAGACCCTGTTCCAGATGCTCGCCAGACTAATCCACTGATCCCAATTAATAATTGACTTTGAACTTGTTGATTGGTGAAGTCTGCCGTAAACGTGGCATTTCCTAAAATACCTCGGGCACCGTGATTATTGGTAGGGTCGGTATTTCCTATAAGGCTGTAGCTAACTAAACCAGATTTAGGTAACGCGATGCTCGGATCAAAATCTGTGTTGTTAAGCCAATGGAGACTTTGCTGATTTAAATCAAATGCAGTGTTATCAATAAGTGCGATGCCATTACTCCAGCGTCCCCAACGGAAACCTGAACGTTGATCAAAACCTAGATTTTTTTGACTGGCGGTACCAATAGCAAGTTGTTGAAAACGACCATTGTTGAGTGCGCTAAAGCCGACTAGATTATTATCAGAGTCAAGTATGTTTTTAGTCGTATCTTCAATTTGTTGAGTAATACCAAATGTATTATTCATACTTGCTAAGCTAAAAGCCGTTTGGCTTGAAGGTGGAATACTAGGGGGTTGTCCATCTGTGATCGGAATATCTGTACCATCATTGCCTTGTATCACCTTAGGTGTGGTAATTTCTGGTTGTGTAATCGCTACCTCAGCATCATTTTGAGTGATTGTAATGTCGGTTTTGAGCTCTGTTTGTATTGGTTGTGATGTAATTTGTTCAATTTGTGTCTCAAGAGAACTTGCGACAATTTCCTCAACAGCTGCAACGTCTGACGTGTCTGCGCTTTCCTGTTCCTGTTCCTGTGATTTTTTAGTCGCGGTTGTTTCCCCAAATAATGAACTTGGTGGACCTAACAGTTTAACTGGAAATGAGCTGATATTTTTAACAAATCCTGACTCTGCAGGGTTTAGAAAAAGCTCACCAGCACTATTTTTAAGCACGATAGCCCCTTTACTCACACCTGCATAAAGACCATTTTTGATGTTCTCATTTGAGTCAACGCCTAAACTAATACAATCGTCATTACATAATAAAATTGTGTAATCGGTACCACGGATCCCTATTGTGGCTACCGCAGTTTTGACTTCGTAACCAGACTTATCTTGACCTGAAGCAACGGCACCCGTGATGGTTCTAAAGCCGCCCTTTAATAAACTCATACTGCTTTTTGATTGGGTGGCTGATACTTGGTTTGCTTCGTTGGCGTTATATGCATATTGTTCAATTAATAACTCTGAATTTGCACGAATAGAAATTCGCGCGCCATCAGACATAATCAACTGCGCCCGCGATTTATCGCCGGTGATCACTGTATCACCGACTTCGATACTGTCGCCTTTTTTTACTGCTACGCGTTGTTGATTTTGCACAACCACATCACCAATGGCGAAAATAACCTTACCAGCTTCTGCAAGGCATAGTTGACTTGCGCTAGTAAGTAATGCAAATACAGACCATTTGAAAAAGTTAATATTCATGTTAGGTTCCTTTAATCAAATGTTTTACGTAAATAAATGCCAATTTCACCGCGGTCAAATTGATAAATAGAGATGTTAGATTGGTGTTTTGTCAGGATAAGCCGACCCGTTAATTGCCAACTTTTTGCTAAGAAGTTGTTGTAACTTAAGCTTGTCATTAGGTTATAGCGTTTATCTTTACGTTGTTCACCAAAAAATAGCTGCTCTTTACTGTAATCTGTTTTATATGCCCCAAGCTGCATATTAAATGTGAGATTGTCTGTGACTGGTGTAAATGAAAAGAGTCTCGCACTTATTTTATTGTTCGAATAAGGGCTTAATGCTTCGCTTGCATCATCTTTAGCGACGCCAAAAGACGCTCCGATTAACCAATTATTTTCCAACCGAGATGTTGATGTCAGCCAAGCGGAGTAACTTGTAGCATCTTGAATACTCAGCTGATTATTAAAACGTTGTTTGGCAGCACTTAAATCAATATTAAAAAAGGAATTATCACTTTGGTTAAAGTCTAATCCCATGTGAGTTTCTAGCGCATTTTGATTGAATTTATCTTCGATTTGATTGTGATATTCACGAACTAATCCATAGGCACTAAAAGACGAGAATACATAACTATATTTTAAATCCATGCTTAGCATATTCATGTCGACATAATGTGCGCTTGCATTGGTTCTGTTACCAAGCATCATATTAGCGGTTAGTTTTTGATAAGCATCAATGGGATAGTTATATTTTAATGCACCTAATAAAGTACTAAAAACAGATTGAGTTTCTATATTTTTTGGATCTAATTGAAAGCCATAAAATAAATCTAAGTCGGTAGATGCATTTGCATTACTATCAAAGCCCATGCCTAATTCAAGATAAGTGTGCAAACTGGCACTATAGTTTTTTGATAACTGTTCTATGTTCGCTAAATATTGTTTGATAACAGGCTGTGCCTTAGCGGGCGGATTTTGCTCAAGCAATAAAGTGAAATGAAATTTTGCCCGCTCTAAATCTCCGGTAGAAAAATAAGCGCGTGCTAAGGCCATTCTAGCCCCAGAAAAAAGAGCATCGACGTCCACTGCTCGTTGTAAAATTTGCACCGCTAGATTGGGTTGATTCGACTCTAACGCTGCAAGTCCAAGTACATAGTCATACTCAGCTTGTCCTGCAAAATCGAATTCGTAACTAATTAAATAATCGAATAAACCCTGAAAGTTTTTGTCTTTTAGAAAAGGATCGGCATTATTCAGAATTTGAATGTAATTAGGAGTGGTTGGGCTTGCAACTATAGGAGATATAAATAAAAAAGCTAAGCTAAAAATAAAATACCGACAAGGAGAAAACCACACTGCAATGTTATTATTGGTCATGCTTTTGCCTTTAAAAAGTAAACTTATTATCAAACTGAGTTTATTGATTAAATGCTAGTCCAAAATTTTGAAAATGAGATATTTTGCAGAAAAGTTCGTTAGGCATTTTATGAATTAAAACGAACGTTTAGATTCATAAATGGGTACAAGGTGGTAGTGAAGTAAATGTTAAATAACAGCCCGTAACGATTGAGTCGAAACGGGCAATAAAGCTCAATAATAAGCTAGAGAATTTTCTTTGGCGGCAGAGCAACGTTTGCAAAGATTAAACCAGCCACTAGGGACATTAATATCAAAAATGTTTGCTGACCAATGTGATCGGCAGCTACAAAGTTTTGACCTGAAATGATTGAGTTTAATCCAATATAAATTTTACTACCGGGTACCAAAACTATGAGCCCTTGCATCGCAACAATAACCGCAGGCGCATTTGCCAAACGGGTAAATAAATTACTGTAAACGCCTACGGCAAAGGCACCAACAAATACGCCTAATGCATAATCAAAGTACAACGCACCCCATAAACTCGCGCCATAAGCGATAAAACCAGCTGCTAATGACCAGATAATGTGTTTTGCTTTTGTTCTAAATATGATGATTAGACTTGAACATAAAATTGCAATTGCTAACCAGGCTGTCCATTTAGGGATAGGCTCAGGTTGAATAAAGTCAATTTCGCCAAACGCAGTTACTCCAAACGCAACTCCTAAAAAAGCACCAAAATAGAGTTTAAACAGTAGCATAAGTGCATCCATAACCCGAGCTGTGCCTGAAACTAAATGCCTTGCGGCTAATTCAGCTAGCCCTAAGGTCAAAGCAAGCCCTGGAATAAATACAATGATTGATGACAAGACTACTAAGCGGATATTAATACTTGGATCAAAATAATAGGCAATACTGCAAGCAGTAAATGCAGAGACTATTGCGACTAGGGGTTCTAACATGTGTGAAACACGTCGGGAACGCTCTGACCAAACCACAAAGACATAAACTAACAGTCCAAGCAACGCAGACCAAGCGACATCATTCCAGCTAGTGCCCATCAACATTGCAAATGCACCTGATGACATGCCAAAAGCTGCGCCTATAGCTAAGCGGCCATGAGGATTTGGCATGTTATAGATTTCGTCCAATAATCCATCGGCTTCTTTTAACGTCAGCAAGCCTTTTGATAGTTGATCGACCAATTCGTCGGTCCGTGCTAACGAGCCTAAATCAAGGTCACCTGGGTTTACGCGTGCAGCATGGGTATATTCATCCTCATGGCCTTCGGTCCAGATCACAAAAGTGAGGGCCGTAGGAATGATGATAAATGATGCTTTTAAGCCTAAAAAGCTCGTAACATCCATTAAATGTGCTTCAAGGCGATAGGCTGGGGTACCATATTTATGTAGCATTTTCCCAAGCTTGACGATGAATTTTCTTTTTTCAGTAAATGTGGCTGTTTTCAACGTTTATTCCAGCAAATTTATTTTTAATACTGCTCAATTTATATGTAATTTTAAGCAATTAGGCAATTATTGACGATTGTGTTGTCTCATGATTTCGCCTGCGGATTGTAGAGTGAAATCGACGTGTGTCTATTTATTTCTACCATCATTGGAATTTATTTTTTGTTCTTTTCAGCAATCCACTGTGACATGTATTTTGTACTTGCTAAAGTATGATGCTTTAACATTTCTCCTAAAAAATTGCTTTGGCGATGTTGCAATAAATTTTTGCTAACAGAATTAATTTTATCGATTAAAATCGGTGCTAATTTATCAGCCTGATAACACTGCTTTAATAATTTTTGACTATTTTGTTGGGCGGTTAACCACTGTGCTTCGTCCACATAAAGCGAAACGGCACTTTGCACAAACTCAGCAAGTTCATCGGCAACGTTACCAGGCCAAGGGGCTTGTTCATGCATACCTTCGGCGCCAATTGACGTTGTAACGCTCGGAGTGCCAGTGATCATTGCATCAAGTAACTTACCTTTAATACCCGCTCCAAAGCGAAGGGGTGCTAAACAAACCTTGGCATTTTCTATTACTGTGAACGCATCATCAGCCCAGCCTTTAATTAAAAATCCTGTTTTAGGATTGTGTAAGGCAGTGGCTTTAGGTGGTGGGTAAGAGCCATAGATATGTAGCTGTGCATCAGGAAGCTGTTTTCGGATCAAGGGCCAAATCTGTTGTAAATAAAGTACCGCATCCCAGTTTGGGGCATGGCGAAAATTGCCGATAGTCATAAAATGCTGGCGCTCAGCAAATGGTTTAAGCTCAGACTTTAACTGTGTGTTTTCAACCATAAAAGGTAAATGGTGAAGCAAATGTGGGCTGATCATAAAGCTATCAGTTAAGAGGGCGATTTCATAACTTGAGATAATTAAAGATAAATCACATCGTAAAATAGCTGCAATTTCACGTTTGGCTAAATCAGATTGTAAATCAGCAGTGGTGCATGGGCGGTTTTGTTTGTGCGCTTGCAAACGTGCATCACGTAAAGACTGCAAATCCTCAGTATCAAGTAGCTTCATGGCTGTGGGACAATATTTATCTACGCGCCAGCCAAATTGCTCTTCCATCATAAAGCGGTCAAACATCACTAAGTCAGGTTTTAATTGCGAAATATAGTCGTTAAAACTATCACAATTGAGCGTAATACTTTGGCTTGTAATACCAAAGTCTGCTAAATCCACCATGTGTTCGGTTGGTTGTGCAGGGGTTGCAAATTCGACTTGCCAACCTTGCGTTTTAAAAAGACGCAGCAAAGACATCATGTGATAGCCAGCAGCAGATGAATTTGGCTCAGGCCATACATAACCAATAACAAGAACTTGTTTCATGAATTTCTTAATGTAAATAAAGTGATAGACAGTTAGCTTGCACTTAGATTAAGCGGAAGCTCTAATTTTAAAACTGACATCAACTAGGGTGCGAACCGGTGGTTGAGTGCCATTTAAAAGTTCACTGAGTACTTGGCAAGTCCGTTTACCTATGTCATCAGCATCGATTCGCACAGTGGTGAGCGCGGGGCTCATCAAACTTGAATCAGCCAAATCATCAAAGCCAATTATTTTAATGTCTTTACCTGCTACTAAGTTCATTGACTTTAAACTTTCAATTGCACCATAAGCAATGACATCACTGAAACAAATAACACCTTGTATGTTGGGTGTTTCTTTAAGTAGTTGCAGCATGGCCTCGCGACCACCTTGGCGGTTGGTTTTGGCTTGTACAATTGGGCACGATGCAATATCAATATTTTGACTTGCAAGAGCGAGTTGGAATCCTCTTAAACGTTCGTGAAAATCAGAAATATCATCCGTGCCACCTAAAAATGCAAGTTTTGTGAAACCTTGATTTAACAGATGTTTGGTTGCTATGTGGGTGCCTTTTTGATTATCTGGTAATACCGTTGGCGCATTACAAAAAGGGACTTCTCGCATAATATTGATCACCGGTAGGCCTGATTGAATTAAACCATCAATCCAGCTTATTTCAGTGCCGGGTGCTGGGCACATAATAATCGCTGCAACATTATATTCTCGTAAAGTACTCACAATATTTTGCTGTCTGGCATAATTTTCATCACTGTTAATTAGCATAGGTAACATACCAAGCTGATATAAGTGTCGCTCTAAGCCTACGGCTAGCTGGGCTGAATATGGGTTAGTTAAATCGTTGATAAGTACAGCAACCATTTTTGAGCGTTTACTGCGTAATGAGGCTGCGTCACGATTGTAGACATAACCTAAACGAGAGATGGTTTCGAGTACTTTTTGCTTGGTTTTTTCAGATGTTTTATCACTATCTGTCAGTACAAGTGAGACAGTTGATTTAGATACTCCCGCTTCTCGGGCTACATCAAAAATAGTGATTTTCTGTTTATTATTAACTTCAGTCATGCTTCAGCGGAATTGGTGACTTAAAAAGCGATAGTAACGGATATACTTAGTTGAATTCAAATAACTTATCCCAACGCTCATCAAGTATTTTTTTTGCTTGATTTAACTCAACTGCATAATAGAGTGAATTAACTTTATTAATTAATTTATAATTCAGTAGCTTAGTTAAAGAATCTTCTATTTCAAAATCAATATGGAGAGAGTATTGGCTACTTAACCAGTTTTCAATGTGAGAATCGAGTTCTGTCGCTGTTAACCCTTGTGGATGATTGAGTAAAAAGACGTAACCTAATAACGTTTCTTTAAATTCTTCATCTTCTGCATTATCAAGTAAATGATGAAATACACCTGCATTGTTATCTAAATTTTTAAAGTACAAATTGTCAGCAAGAGTTTTCATAAATTTTATTTTGCGATTTTTGAATTTAGTCCATTCTTTAAAAATAAAGCTGCCAAAAATCGCCATTCCTAAACCTAAGGCAATAAGTTGTTGTTGGTTGATCACCACTTCTTGTTGACTCAGACCAAACCAGTATGAAAAAAGAGTAAACAATAAAATTAATGAGGCGCCGAGTTTTGTGATAAGGACTGCTGTGCCGCCAACCACCGCAGAGCTTGCGATAATGAACTTGTCAATTTGTCGCATTCTTACTTCTGAATTAGGAAATAGCATTTCTAAATCAGCTTTTGGCACATTTTGAAATAATTTAATAATGGTTGAACCTGGAATAAAATTCACGGGTTGCTTATTAATCGTCTTAAAGTATTGAGCATCTTTGAATTGAATATAAATAGCAATGCGCTCATAGTTTGTAAAAGTGATTGAATATTTCTTTAGGCCAAACCATTTTTGTAGTTGTTCAGTGCGAGTTTGCTCACCTCTACGATAAAAAATAACCTGAGCAAAATCACTAAAATCAACTTCAAGTCTGACTTTAAACAAACTTTCTTCGGCTAATGCTTGCTGTAAGTCATGTTCGGTAATTTGTTCAAAATTAGCTTTTTTTAATACCTCTAAAAAGCTGTTATGAAACTCAGCGTGCGCCGCCTCATACTGAGTTTTATTCAGGCTATCTACCTGTAAAGTATCTCTGTTGGGGTCAAAATAGGCGTAGTTGTTTTTTAAACGATTGAGTAATTGATGATGCTGTTGATGCACATAATGGTCGAGTAATGAGCAAAAATCACTGAACGATACTTGCTGCTCTTGCGTGATTAAAGCGTGGCATTGTTTAATAACATCTTGTTTGCTAAGCGGTATAAAGTTCTCACGCTTATTTTCACCGTTATTGTTTTGCATCATCATCGTTTTACTAACAATTATTTATTATCTTCAGTATGAGTCATTTCATCGCTGCGATTGTCTTTTAAACGGCAATAAAAAAGTCTATTTTTAAGTGACTCAATCGCTATCTGCTTGATAATTAAGTTTAAACTGATAAAAACCGCAATGGCGATGTGCACTGGGCCATGAGTGATCCCTGCTTGTACATCATAAATACCCAATCCAAATAAAATAAACAAAATGATCATTAAAATTTCGATCAATTGGTTTGAATAAAAATTAAGTTTACCTTCTTGCTTATGATCTTTTTTGATGGTGACTGCGCAAAAAAAAGGGATCACCTTTATTTTAAATACAGCATTTTTCTCAACAAAATTTTCGTTGAGTAACTCAAGGTGATTGCGTAATTGATCTATCATAACAGCCTCTATTTTTGGCGCATGAGTTTAACTCATGGCATTAATAAAGGCCAGATTTGGGGTGGTTTACTTTAAGTTGCCATATAAATGCGAGTATTTGGTACGGTGTAAGTTAAATAAAAATTTTCTCAGTTTATCTCTGCCATCATCAAATTGTTGAAAACGCGCACTGATTATATTGTTTTGTGTGCGAACTGGTTCAAGGCTTAGTTTTATCGACCCTAAATCTGGCAGGTTAATCTGTAATGATTGATCAGATAAATGGTGCTCAAAAACATTATCATTTTTGGGCCTTAAGGTCAGGCCTGTGCTTGAAAGAGATAATACCTCATACTTTTGTTGGCTACTTTCATCATACAGTGTAACGTTTTCTGGGGCTTCAATCCGCCAGCTTCGCTCTAGTCCATTGACATCAACTACTTCAGGAGTGCCGAGTTTGGTTTTGAATTCACCAAAATCATCGATTTCAAGCGACAAAGGAAACCATAATTGGTAGTGGCCAATTTCAGCTAATAAGGTGAGCTTGGCATTTTCGAGGATGGCAGACAAATTAGAAGGTACATGTGTTTGAACAGTAAGCTTATGATTATCAAGTTCAGCATGATGATCATCTTGACGAAAAACATTTTTAAAAAAACTGAGTTCTTCTGCTGTAAATTCCATTTTGAAAAAACTTTATTATTATTATTTGATTTAAATCAATTATAAAGAAACGGGACGAATAGTCTATTATTTATGCTATATTGAGTTGATTTTTTTATTTAATTGATCTACGCCTCTTATTTCTTAAATAAAAAGAGGCGCTTAGGATAATAGCTAATATGCTTGTTTAACCCGAGTGCATTGCTAAAATGGTCTGAATATCAAGACTATCTTTGTAGGGCACAAGTTCTATTTGTTTGCTATTACGAGCAAGTACTGCCATTCGGTCAGCCAATTCATTACCCTCAATATTTGCATGGCCTTTGACATAGGAAATAGCGATAGCGTGTTTTAAACTTTTATAACTATTAAAACATTCTTTGATTAACGCTAAATTTTTAATTTCTTCTCCTTTGCCTCTAGTCCAGCCTTTCTTTTGCCAACCTTCAGCCCATTTTGTAATGCAGTCTATTGAATATCGCGAATCAGATAACACTTCAACCGTGAGGTTACGGTCAACAAATGTTTTGGCAATACGAAAGGCCATTAATAGTCCTAATAACTCAGCACTATTATTTGTGCCATGCTCATCATAAAGGCCATACCATAAATCACTCAATTGTTGCTGCTGATAAATTGCAATGCCTGTGCCTGCTTTACCCGGATTGGGTGAGCATGCGCCATCACAATAAATTGCAATCGGGTGCTGACTTTTTGGAGTACTACTTGTTACTTGGTTAACTTGGGCAGGTTTTACTGTCGCTTTTTGATTTCGTTGTTTAAGGGCCAAAGTATAAGGAGCTGCAAAGGCTTTTTTAGCTGCTGCTTCACTATCAAATCCCATGTATTGTGCAGCTTTTTGACCGTCTATTTGTGCTTTTGCTTGAGCCCAAGAAGTATAAATACCTGGTTTTACACCTTGCCAAACAACATAAAATTTCTTCGCCATAACGATCCCCTATTTTTTTATTAATTCCGCGACGATGGTTTGTAATAAAAACGTTTCTCTTTCAATTGAAATGCCTTTTTTTTCGCTGGTCGCTAAGGTGTGTAAGTTATGTTTGATTGCGCAGTGAATATTAATCCAAACGGGGCGCATGCCGTTGTTTATTTCATGTTGCTCAAATTGTGGTGTATGTAACTCATCCGCTATGTTGCAAACGAAACAATACGAATTCATTTGAACTAACTCAAATGGCGCTTTGTTCCAAGGACGCAACTCAAAATAAGCGCCAAATTCACTCATAACTTCTATTTGTTGTGCACCTGTTTCTTCGTGTAATTCTCTTTTTAAGGCATCAATAATGCTTTCGCCCTGATTAACACCCCCGCCAGGTAAAGAGTAATCATCATAACGATGGGTGTACATCAATAAAATATCATTTCCGCGTAAAACAATGGCTCTTGCGGCATTACGCAACAGTGTCTCTGCAGTATTATTTATAATATCAGGGTGTTGGGTTTGTTTTAATAGTCGCATTTAACGCTCTGTTTTGTTGTTTTAATTTTTATTCTCATATTCAAGCAAACTTGATAATAGTGCCCGATAGGCTAGAAGCTCAGTGTTTTGTGAGTGGGTCGATGCTGTTTTTTGATAATGAAGAATCAATTTTTTTAAATATGAGAGATGCTCGTTTTTAGTCGCGTGCCACATACTTGCACCTGTGTGAGATAAGGGGGCTAAAGCACGGTGACTAACATGAATAAGTTCATAAAAACGTTTGTTTTCTGTGACTATTTGCTCATGAATCAGATTTAGCCCAAGCTTAATAAGTTGGGTACGCAATTGATATGTATGATGTACAGGACAAAGTAAGAACTCAATATCATGTGTTGGGTTTGCTGTTGTAATTTGTTGTATGAGCTTTGCAGTCAATTCTCCACCGACTCCAGCAATAATGACTAAATGCTTTTTTGCTTGAAATTGGCTAAGAGGTAACAACGCGGCATCTAGACAATGAACTGACCACTGAGTTTTGCCATCGGTCGGAGGGAAAAACTGGATTAGCTGTTGTGTGAGCTTATCAAGTATTGTTGGAACAAGATCAACAAAGTGAATATGAGCTGAGACGTTACGAGTGAGTAATTTAGCTCCGAGTAAGCCATGATCACAGCAACAATCCCAAATATGATCGTAATTATCACTGATATTTTGATTAATAAGCTCAAGTCTTTTACTTAGTTTCAAAGGCGCATGCCGATTTAAAAAGAGGCGGACATTTTAAGCATGAAAAGCAAAAATACAATCCTAATTGTGATTAGAGCGAAAGTTTACTCGGTATTTATTGTTAATTTTACTCATTTTGTCACTGTGTAAGTTGAAATGACTATTTTTCGACTATGCTAATTTTATCCAGTTTAAAAACCACTTATTAATGATTAAAAAATTATTTACGCTTTTTATGCTCGTGGTTTTTCCGAGCCTCTGTTGGGCTAAATTAAACATAGTCACGGAGGTCTTACCTAATTATCAATATTATAACGATGATAATCAGCTTATTGGTATATCAACTGAGCGTGTGATTAAAGCATTAACGCAAGGCAATATAGAGTACTCTTTGCTAGTTTATCCGTGGTCAGTCGCTTACAGCGCGGCCTTACGCGACCCACAAACCTGTATTTTTTCTCTGGCAAGAATTGCGCCTCGAGAAGATAAATTTCAGTGGATTGCCAAGCTTCATCATGCCAATGTCTCTTTTTATAGTTTAAAAACTAGTCATATCAGTATTGGCAGTGTTGAAGATGCCAAACAATATAAAATAGCCGTGCTGCGAGATAATTTCAGTCATCATTATTTAAAATCCAAGGGTTTTACTGAAGATAAAAATTTAATTGTGATCGATCATTTTGAAAAAATTTATGATTTGTTAGAAACTCGAAGAGAGTTATTAGAGCTACTTGTGCTCAATGATGAACAATTTAACTACAGTTTAAAACATAATAAAACGTTATCTAAATTAAAGCCGATTTTTCAAATTGATAGCATTGGACAAGAGTTATATTTTGCCTGTCATAAAGACATGGCCAACGACACAATAGAGGCGCTTAAACAAGCATTTAAGCGCTCTGAGTAACCATATAATTAATGTGTTGGTTGCGACATAATCCACTGAGAGAGTAGTCTGACACCGTAGCCGGTTGCGCCAACTGGATTTTCGTTTTTGGCTTTACTGCCAAGTGCGTTACCCGCAATGTCTAAATGAGCCCAGCGAACGTCGCCAGCAAAATGCTGTAAAAAACTTGCTGCGGTGGTCGCCCCAGGGCCATAAGAACCAATATTTTTTAGATCTGCAATATCTGTTTTTAATGCATCTTTGTAGCCCAGCGGTAAACGCCAAAGTTGCTCATTAACCTGTTGACCAGCAAGAGTTAACTCAGAGACTAACGTTTCATCATCAGAGAAAATAGCAGCATATTCATCCCCTAAAGCACGAACTTTCGAGCCTGTTAATGTTGCAACATCAACCATGATTTTCGGTTTGAAATATTCTCTTGCATACCACATTGCATCACTTAAAACTAAACGACCTTCAGCATCGGTATTGACCACTTCTACGGTCAATCCTTGTGCAGTTGTAACCACATCACCAGGGGCAAGTGCATCTTCAGAAACCATATTCGCTGCCATGCCCATGACAGCTACAACGTTATGTTTACTTTTATTGAGAGCAAGTGCTTTGACCGTTGCAAGCACGGTTGCTGCTCCTGCCATATCTGATTTCATACGGGCAATTGATTCGCCGGTTTTTAAACTATAGCCACCTGAGTCAAAAGTGATCCCTTTGCCAATTAACGCAATCGGTTGCTCATTACTGCCTTTATAATGCGCCACAATTAAACGAGAGCCTTCTTTACTTCCTCGACCTACAGCTTCAAGCGCCCCCATATTAAGTTTCTTAATCTCTTTTGGAGTTAACACTTTAATTTCTACACCGTATTTTTTTAACTCTAACGCTGCTTTTGCAAACGCTGCTGGCGTCATTTCGGTGGCTGTTTCATTGGTTAAGTCGCGTGCCAAGAAAACCGCTTTTTCAATATTGGCCAGCGTATTGTAATGAGTTAAAACGTCTTTCGGGACGGGTACATCAAATTGATAGCTTTTCTCTACACGCTTTTCACTGTGGTAACGTTCAAATCGATACGCGCGTAAGTTAATCCCATGAGCAATATCAGCACTTGGATGTAATAGGGTGGTTTTTTGGGTTAGATCTTCTAAAGCAATATCAATATTTGAAATTGATTTATGCTCTAGATGGGCTGATAAATTACCGCCTAAACGGGTCAATTTAGCACTGTTGAGGTTTGACTCATCACCAATTCCTATCACTAATACTCGTTTATAGTTCAGCTGATTAGGTGCAATGATTTCAACTTTTTCGCCAAATTCACTTTTAAAACTATTGATTTCTAACGCTTTGCTCAATTGACCTGAAGTTAATTTGTCATAATGAGAGAAATCGTTGTTAGTGCGATTTGCTGATGAGAAAACGACTAATGTGTCTGCAGACTTGGCAAAGTTATCAACAAAGTTAATGTATTCTGCTTGAGAGCTAAATGCGGTAGCCGCGAATGCCAAAGAAAATAAAGTTGGTTTAAATGTCATAAACGATACAGTTTTAAATACTAAGTACATGCATTAGTACGTTAATTAATAAAAAAAAGTAAATAGGATCAGATGAAAAGACAAAATAATGCGGCTGATAAAGTAGGTTTATTTAACTTTTAATCTAAATTTAAAAACTCACTTTATACTAGCCGCATGTTTAAAAGGTTGGCTGAATAACTGTTTTATTGTTGTAATCCAAAGGGATCGTCAAGGCTCGATGAAGGCTCTGTAAACCAAACGGGGCCATTTTCGGACATATAAAAATGATCCTCTAACCGTACGCCAAATTTTGTTGGAATCACTAACATAGGTTCATTACTAAATACCATCCCAACTTCAAGCTTAGTTGGATTATTTCTCACTAAATACGGCCATTCATGAATATCTAAACCACAGCCATGCCCAGTACGATGCGGTAAACCGGGTAAGTTATAGTCAGGACCAAACTCGTTTTGTATTAGTATCGCTCTGGCTGCATCATCGACTTTACCGCATGCAATACCTAATTGCGCAGCGTTAAATGCCGCAACTTGGGCGTCTTTTTCAACTTGCCATGCGATGCGCTGTTCGTGTGTCGCTTCACCAAATGCATATGTGCGTGTGATGTCGGAGTTATAACCTTCAACTAAACAACCTGTATCGATTAATACCCAATCATTTTCTTTTAATATTTGTGGTTCTTTAACACCATGTGGAAATGAGGTTGCAACACCAAAAAGAACAATACAGAATGACGAGCCTCCTTTTGCACCAACTTTCTTATGAGCTTGTTGAATAAATTGACTCACTTCAACGGTTGATATACCCGGTTTTAATATTGCGGCAGCTGCCTGATGCACTTTTAAAGTCATGTCTTTGGCTTGTTGTAACAAGGCAATTTCATTGGCTGATTTATGTTGACGACAGGTTGCGGTAATAGCGCTGGCATTAACATATTGATAGTGAGGAGCAGCCGTTCTTAGCCCATCAAAAATAAAAAATGCGGCTGATTCATCAATGGCTATTTGACCACCAGTAATTGCCAACTCATTAAGAATATTCGCAAATAATTGATAAGGACTTTCATGCTCGTGCCAGCCATAAAATTTACCTTGGATTAGCATATGGTCGCGCAGAGAGCCTTCTTCGAATTGAGGGGCAATAAAAATAAGGTCGCCCGTTACTGGCAAAATTGCGCCAACCATACGTTCACTTTTGTACCATTTTAAGCCAGTGAAATAATACAGATTTGTACCCGCATCTAAATAAATCGCAGCAATATTTTGCTTTTTCATTAAGCGTTGGGCTTTATGGATCCTAGTTTGATATTCAAGCTCAGAAATAGGAACGATATCTTTTGTCATATCTGATAATTTTGCTAGTTCTATCTCGGGTGTTGAGCCACCGACACCAATCGTCATAACTTACTCCAAATTGTATGCAATATCCCAAATGTATCATGCAAGGGATTAAAAAAGAAGCGAGCAAGCATCTGCAGGCAAGAAAAACAGAAATTAACAGTGCTTTTGTGATGACTAAATTATACAATTGAGACTGTATAACATAATTAATTTGTCGGTGATGACCACTTTGCAATTTAATTACGTTTTTAATTTGTTAGGCATAGGTGCTCAATTTAACTAATGACAGATATCACCACCCATAAATCGTCACGTCGCCGTTTACTCATCGCACTTTCAATCACCTGTACCTTCATGATAATTCAAGTGTTTGCAGCGTATTTTGCAAACTCGTTAGCTGTATTGGCTGATGCAGGACATTTATTTATTCATAACAGTTCACTATTTATTGCGATCCTCGCGTCGACTTTGGCTATCAAACTTGCGACTACCTATAATGATGGTTATCGTAAAGCTGAGCTTGGCGGTGGACTAATTAATGGCTTGTTATATTTAATTATTAGCTCTTATATTTTATTTAAAGGTGGCGAGCGTTTTTTTGAGCATCATCATGGTGAAGAGCTAGCCATCAATACATTCTTAATGAGTAGTGTTGCTGCGATTGGCTTCTTGTTTCATGCAGCCGCAGCGTTTGTGCTTTATAAAGGTCGTAAAGATAGCATCAACGTTTATGCGGTTTTTTTACATACCTTTTTTGATTTACTCTCTACGGTTTCTACCTTTGTCGCGAGTATGGTAATCCATTTCACCGGCTGGGTGGTGGTTGATCTTATCTCAAGTATGTTGATAACTGTGTTTGTATTATTTACTGGGATTCGGTTGCTCTACCAATGTGTACGTGGTTTATTTTTCTATAAGCCTCGTTTACCTTCGTTAAAATCAATAGAGAAAGCTTTGCTGAGTATTGAACATATTGAAAACATTCATAATTTAACCATTAAAGCTGATGATGAAAATTGGGTTGTTGGTGCACATATAGTGCTAAAACACAGCTGTACTTTAGAAAAACATGATGAAGTATGTCGCTTTGAAGTTGAAAAAATACTCAAAAAACAATTCAATATCAATCAATGCGTATTACAAGTTGAAGCGGGAATTTGTCATCATCAAAAGTCTACACCGAAGCTTAATTAACTTGATATGGATTTTGCACAATAAATTTTACCCTAACAGTGATTTTTTTAAGCCATATTGTCTTGGATTGACTAGGTTCTGAGTTGTTTCTAGTCAATCCAGCGGATTATTAGAGTTAGTGATGCCTTACCTAAGTGTCTTTTCATCGAGTTTATTTGCGCTAAAACTACCAAATTCACTATCTATTTGAACACATTGATATACTTCAATAATATTTTTTTTAGATTGCTGAGGAAATGATGCTTTAGTTTTAAGCGCAGCTTTTTCTGCAGCAATACTGCTATCTATTTTTGTTCGTACATCAACAATTGCTTCTGTTTTACCGTCCAAGAGCACATGACATTTATAATTAAATAGAGCAACTTTTGCATCAAGATGATAAGAGCACAGTAAACAAAAAATAAGTAACTTTTTCATGTGAATCTCCTACTGTGTATTTTCTTGGCGATAGATATAAGTACGGTGAGTTTTAAGACCAAAAAAACCGGCTCCAGGTTTTATTAAGTCAATTTTACCATCGCCATCAATATCAGTAGGCACTAAATTTGATAAGATTGATTTAGCTTGTACTACGCCACTTGCATCTTCACCTGCACCGACACCTATGAGCAAGAATTGACTTTCGCCATCCTTATTCTCACCAAAAAATAATTGAGGGGTATCGGGCACTCGATTTCCTACATCGATAGTTAAATTCTGATATACCTTGGTCCCATAATGAAGATGGAATGCATATAAGGAGCCACCACCACCATCTAAAATACATTGAGCTAAATCATTTTTTTCAGATGGTAAAAAGCTAGTGTAATAAGCAATACCTCCGACAACAGTTGATTTTGATAATGATTTTTCACCAGTCCCTAAGAGGTATTTCCATCCGTTAAAAGAGGATAATTCAGTTTCTAATGTTCTAAACCCATCAGGGTTGGAAAGGGCTGATGCAAAGGGATCATTAGTAATATCCATTAATTTATCTATGGTAACAACCTTCGGAATATCCTCACTTTTTATAAATGACTTAGTGATGGTATTTTCATCTCTAATCATAAATAAAGCGTCATTAGTGGTATTGTATGTAGGGTGAGAGCGGTTTCCGCTACCAATAAGTATTGCCTCATAAGGCTGAGATTTACGTGTAAATGATATGGTTGTATCACCATTTTCTGTCACAGTATTTTTAGTTACTTTGCTAAAAAATGTTCTTGCGACTTCTGGCTGATAGAAAAAACGGCGATCATTTGGGGCTGTACTACTGCTTAATGTGGCAAGTTTAATCACAGTCCAAGGTTCTTCGGTATCTTGAGGATCATCGCTTGGTAAATCGATACGCCATACGTCACCGCCAGAATCAACAGAGTACATTCTATCGATATAGCCGTCATAATCCGAATCCAAAATTGCCACATCACTTGGGATACTATGTGATCCTGGGAAATAGGTATTGGTGCCACCTGTTGCAGTTGGGGTCGTGCTCCAAACGAGTGTTTTCGTTTGCGCATCAACAACAAAAATCCCCCGGCCGCTGCTATCACTGGTTATTGAATCATTGTCCTTATTAGTATCGTAACCAGCACCAAAAATGAGTAGTGGCGAACTACTGTAGCCTTTGACATCGATAAAACTCACTTTCGGACGCGACCATGTTTGACCTAATTCACTTAAGCCTGTATCTGAGGGCGTTAAAGGGCTGGTCCAAAGTAAGCTTGGGGAATCTGGGTTCGATATATCAATCGCGTAATAGCTTGAACCTCCGCGTCTCATTCCAATAAACGCCCAAACTTTATCACCACTTTCAACAATACCATTATCGTTTTTGTCATCAAAATAAATGACGGGGGAGCCATCCATGCCATAAATTTTTGTTGCTGCGGTATTGTCACGTAATGTACTTAGTTGGCTGTAAAGCTCGTAGGGTATGAACGCCCAATCTTCGGTCACAGTATTTCCACTATCTTGGAACATATGGACAAAGCCACCATTGGTACCCACTAAAATGCGTACCGTACCATCACCATAATTAATGGCTAAAGGTTTTGAGTGCAGAGGATCTGCCATAATATCATTACGTTTTTCATTGGTGTTTTGATTGCCATTATCATCATCTACATCATAACCAATCGCCCATTTAAATAGATTATCTAATTGGCCTTCTGTGGTTTTCATGTAGGTAGCTAAAGCGGCTTCACTGCCTGCATAGCTGACAGCATTTGCTTTGTTAAACAAAGGCATGGGTGAACCAGCACCGACATCGGTATACACTTTTCTATTAAAGGTCTGTGTCAAAATTAAGTTAGTGCCACCGGCTGTTACTAGATTGCCATCATCAGCTTGGTCACTCGGTAACCAAAAGCTGCGGACATTTTCTTTGATGTTGCCATCGTTATTGATGGCATTTTTTCCATCTTGATCGACCACAGATGTACCGGATACTTTTAATTTTTTTAGATTGCCTAACCAACGAGCTCCCTCTTGAGGTAAAAACATCGCATAGTAGACAGAATCCAGACTACGGGTACGGTCAAAATTATTGCTTGCAACAGAAGGGGAGGTAAATGTGGTATTAACTTCAAGTATTTTACTCAATGCTTTACTAAAAGCCTGTGATAATTCAATCGAAGAGCTGGCGCCAAAATATTTACCTCCTCCTTTAGTTGCAGCCTCAAGTAAGAGTTCTTCGGCATCTTCTGCTCCTTCACCAAATCCAATCGTGTACAAGCTGACATTTTGATTGCCGCTGACATTGGTATTTACATCATTATTATTCATCCAGTGAGCTAAGTTAGGTAAATAACTACTGTTAGTTTTATTGCCAACTTTAAAATAAAAGGGAGATGAACTGGTAGTCTGATTATTAGGATCTGTTTTTGTAGCGATTAACGTGGCTATGTAACTATTTGCGTCACTATCAACCGTAGGTACCCCATCAGTGATTAAAATAATGTATGCATTACTGCCGCATCCTTCCTTAAATGGGGAAACATAGCTTGAGCCGGACATGGTTGACGCATCATAAGGGGGGGTATTGCCAGTATAAGAAAAGCTACCACACTCCCTTTGATAACAATTGGTATCTTCAAAGGCATATTTAACAGAACGGCCTGAAAAAAATCTAAAAGCCTCAGTTAAGGTTTCACACAATGGGGTATTAGTTTCTGCTTCAATGGATGCAACTTTTGAGATTATATCGGTATTGACTTGGCCAAAATTCGCAATGATCCTACCGCCATCCCGATCGCCTTCATAAGGAAAATCTAAATTGAAGATCATTAAGCCAAAATCGACAATAGGGGTTGCATTTAAAACGGTGGTAATTGCTTCTTGTGCTACCTCAAGACGAGCCAATTCTACTGTTTTTTTATTTTCAGCATGATACCAACGCAGGTAATTTGGATGATAAAGTGTCACAACCTGACCACCACTAAACACATTGGCTGCTGAATCGAGTTGCGCCTCGGTTAGGGTTGCAGATCCTGAGTAAAAATCATTCTTGCTTTTAGTCGCCCCATTTTTTGGTACGCCTTGCAAAATTGAGTCGGGAGAAGTATAGGTTTTACCGCCTATTTTGAGAGACATTTGGCTATTTTTACCATCTTTTGCAATCACGTCATCTAAGCAGTCAAGGGCTGCTATGGTACTTGCCCCTGAGTTTTCTTGTAATTCAACCCATGAACCTGTGCTGCCTTTAAATTGATGCTCTCTAATAAAACCAGTATAAAAACCGTAAGTTTCAAGTGACTTTCTGGCTGCATCACAACCATTGACAGGAGAGTTGAAGCGTTTTGTATCACTATTTTTGTCAGTACGAGGAAGTTCATCATCAACCCCACTTCCAATTGTAAAATATACAAAGTCTTCGTTAAGAGAGTTATCAAAAGAAGAAACCACCGGATAGATAATATCTGATTTGTACCCTTCAACCGTGGTTATTTTTTGATTCATACTCGCTGAGTTATCAAAAATTATCAGTACTTGCGGTTTTGTATCAAATTGAACCTTTTTGTCACCTACGTAAAGTTCAATATCTTCGCTTGCGGTAAAAAATGAAACCAATACCGTGGTTGCGAATATAAAATATTTAATCCGTTTCATAGATACCCCTGCAAATGACTCTATATACAATCCACACGACCTTCTTAAGTGTAGGAAATATTGTGATTTAAGCAATAATTAGGTGGCTCGATTGAAAGTTAGCTATTATCTTGATTAAAAAGGATTATTTTAGATCGAAATCAGCTGTGTCACTGGCGGGTAGGTGGCATCTAACACTAAAAATATTTAGCTTGGGCATGTTTGATAGCGTTTATTTTGCTGATTAGATTTTAACTCTAAGTATTAAAAATACTTTTAATACTTTAGAAAGCACTGCATTTGATTAAAACAAGATCAGTAACTTAAGTTTGTCTTAAGACTCGCTAGTTAAAATAAAATCATAAAAATAGACTAGAGTTATGTTAATGCTTGTATTCCCTCGATTTCAATCTACTTTTAAATCGCTAATCATCCTTATTAGCGTGTATTTTACGTTTGTTTTTAATTTTCCTTTTTTGAAACGTATTATGGGTGCGGTGACTGCATTACCTGACTACAACGTTCTTTTTTTGATTACAATTCCAGTGTTTGTTTTTTTACTACTGTTGATCTTTTTTACATTAATTTCAAATAAATGGTTCTTTAAACCCTTATCAATAGTGCTGATACTATTATCTTCAATGGTTTTCTACGCAGGTCAAAATTATGGTGTGGTCTTTGATTACGGCATGATGCAAAACATATTTGAAACTGATACCAGTGAAGCGCATACGTATTTAAATCAAAGCGCGGTTTTAAGTTTTTTACTGTCAGGCTTATTACCCGCGTTTTTAGTTTATCGTGTCCAGCTGCAACACAAAGGTTTTGTTGTGGAGCTTAAAAATAGGGCGATGTTATTGTTAATCGCTTTTATTGGCATTGTTGTGATTGCAGTTTCTTTTTATTCAAATTTTGCTTCTGTTGGTCGTAATAACAAAGAATTAAAAAAATTCCTTGTTCCTAGTCAGTTTTTAGATAGCAGTATTAAATACGTCGCAAGGACTTATTTACAGACTCCACCTGCATTTGAGGTGCTCGATGCTAAACCAACACTTATCGATAAAACGAAAAAGCAAGTGTTTGTGCTTGTTGTGGGTGAAACAGCGCGAGCCGAAAGCTTTTCGAGTAATGGCTATGAACGTTCGACAAATCGCTATACAGAGCCACTCAATATGACGGCCTATCAGCATGTTTCGTCTTGTGGTACTGCAACTGCGGTCTCTGTTCCATGTATGTTTTCGGTCTTAAATCGTGAAGATTTTGATAATAAAACGGCGGAAAATGAGCAAAACGTTCTTGATATTATTCAACAAGCTGGGGTAGAAGTGATTTGGATTGACAATAACTCGGGCTGTAAAGGTGTATGCGAGCGCGTTCAGCATGAAAAAATTGATCATACTCAACATAATGATATGTGTGATGGAGAGTATTGCTTTGATGAAGCATTAATTGGCGAGCTGCGAAATAAAATAAATAAAGTTAAAAGTGATAACGTGCTGATTGTTATGCATATGATGGGCTCTCATGGGCCGACTTATTATCGCCGTTATCCAAAGGCACATCAGTTATTTACCCCTGATTGCCCTCGCAGTGATATTCAAAACTGTACTAAAGAGCAATTAATTAATACTTATGATAATACTATCGCTTATACCGACTTTGTTTTAGCTCAAAGTATTGCTGAACTGAATAAGTTACCCGAAGAGATATCAACAGGCCTGCTTTATGTATCAGATCATGGTGAGTCATTAGGTGAAATGGGAGCATATTTACATGGATTCCCTTATAGTTTAGCGCCTTCTCAGCAAACACATGTCCCATTGCTTACTTGGTTTAAGCAAAGTGATATTGACCCAGTTTGTCAAAATAATTTGGCTGATACCGTTGAATTTAGTCATGATAATCTTTTTCATAGTATGCTGGGCATTATGGGTGTTAATACAAAGGCTTATAACCAACAGCTAGATATGTTTAATATATGTATCAAGCCAAGTTAATATTTAGTACTCGGATTTTTAATTAGGGGCTATTTGTAATAGCTCCTTTTTTGTATTTAAAACGCCACAACCTATCACTTTTTAAAACTCGCAATGCTCAGTTCACATTACGCCCATAAAAGTTAGCTAGCTAACTTTCGATAACAATCTGTAAGTCACTAACTATTTATCCAAATAGATAAATTAATTGCTAATTGCCTGATTAAGATCAATATTTTGGTAGTTTAAATAAGCTAGATTACAAAAGCTTGTCTCCATGTTTATAGATGGTTTGGCCAAGGCAAGCCCGCTAGATATAAACATTCACAAATTTAGTTTTCTCACTGATGTTCCTGCTAGTTAATCCTATTACATGATTTTGGAGTCATTTTGAATATTTTTCCAAGTAGTCCGCTCGGTCGAAAGCTACTGTATGCAATATTATTATTCAGTGGCGTATTTGCTTTAATAAGCTCTTTTTTGTTGATATGCCATGACTATAAACAAAACATTAAGCAACTTAATGCACGGTTTGATATTGTTCAAAAAAGCTATTTGCCTGCACTTGGTAACAGTGTGTGGGATTTTGATGACCAACTTATCAATCATCAATTGAATGGGATCATTCATTTACCTGATATTCAGTATGCACGTTTGCAATCAAACTTAGGGACTACCTGGTACGCGGGAGAATTGAGTCTTACCTATCAAGAAAAAAAGCAATTTGAATTATTTCACGATGACGAGCAAGTCGCGACGTTAACGGTTATCGCAAATATGGGGAGTATTTATAGTGATTTAGTGAGCAAAGCTATTTTGATTTTATTGATGCAACTCGCTCAAACAGTATTAATTGGCTTAGTGATTTACTGGTTAGTTAATCAGCTGATAACACGTCATGTAGTTAAAATCACTGACTTTGCCGAACGTCAAAATTTTAGCGCTCCAAACGACACCTTGAGCTTAGATAGAAATCGAAGTTGCAACGATGAGATTGACCGATTAGTTCAAACACTCAATACCATGCAGCAACGTTTTAGGCGCGATTTATTAACCATTGAGCAGCAGCAAACTAAGTTATACAACAACATTGCACAGCTTAAAAACGCAGAGCAATTGGCTCAGCTAGGTTGGTGGCGATTAGATCCTACTGATAACACGGTATTTTGGTCAAAAGAGTGGCATAAAATTCTCTCAATGTCTGCCAAAGCAACTGCTAGTCATCAAGCCTTTATGGATCTCATTATTGATGAAGATGCTGAGCAAATATCTGTGGCATTTGACACGCTTTTTCAGCAACATCAATCGTTTAATCTTGAGCACCGAGTGAGGTTAGCAACTGGCGAAGAAATTTGGCTGCATCATGTCGCACAAGTAAGCCATCACGAAGATGGGTATTTCTTTATTGGGACAATTCAGGATATTACGCTACGTAAACGTAATAATCAGCAGCTTGAGCTGGTTTTACGGGTCTTTGAGAATATGAATGAAGCGGTACTGATCACTGATGGTCAGCAAAAAATTGTTAAAATAAACCGCGCTTTTACTGATATTACGGGATACGAATTGTCTGACTTACACGGAAGTACTCCCAGTATTTTAAACTCTGGTCGCCAAAATGCTGAGTTTTATGAAAAAATGTGGGCGTCCATTCAAGAACAAGGACACTGGCACGGTGAAATGTGGAATCGGCGTAAAAATGGCGAAGTGTTTCCTGAATGGTTAAAAATAGCCACCATTTGTGATGAGAATAATAAAGTTCTTTATTATTACTCTATTTTTTCAGATATCAGCGAAAAAAAGCGCACTCAAGAATTAATGCGTTTCCAGGCTAACTTTGATCATTTAACCGGTTTACCTAACCGTACTTTAGTGTTTGAACGCTTGACTAATTCAGTCAAATTAGCCAAACGTGCCAATCAAGAAATGGCCGTTTTATATATCGATTTAGATATGTTCAAATTGATCAATGATAGTAAAGGTCATTTGGTAGGCGATGAGTTAATAAAGCAAGTTGCAGATCGTTTTAAAAGTGTCATTCGTTCTAGTGATATTTTGGCACGAGTAGGGGGCGATGAGTTTGTCATTATTGCTAATGCAATTACCCCAGAATACAGCGCAGAATTAGTTGCAGATAAACTTCAAGCGGTACTCAAAGTACCTTTTATGATTGGTAATGAGCGTTTGCATACCTCAAGTAGTTTAGGTATTGCGTTATATCCATTTGATGGCATAGAAGCCGGTACTTTGCTGTTAAAATCTGAGCAAGCTATGTATCAAGCCAAAGAATTAGGTCGGCAAAAATCCCACTTTTATACCGATACTATGCAACAAGCGGCAAAACGTCGTCAATTGGTTAAAGAAGCGATGTTATACGGCTTAGAGCAAGATGAATTCTATGTGCAGTTGCAGCCAATTGTCTGTGTTGCAAGCAATAAAGTGACCAAATATGAGTCACTCGCTCGTTGGAATTCTAAAACCTTGGGACAGGTGGCCCCCATAGAATTTATTGCGGCTGCGGAATATTTTGGCTTAATTGATCAAATTGGTTTTTTGGTAGCGCAAAAGGCCTTAATTGCAATAGAAAAAATTAATACCGCAACGCATCAAGTGGCTCAAGTAGCCATTAATCGCTCGATTAAAGAATTTAGTTCAACTCAAGTTATGCCTTTGTCTGAGTTAATAAAACAAAGCAATGTCCCTCCCAGTTGGGTTATTTTAGAGTTAACTGAAAGTGTGTTAATGATTGAGCAACTTACCAACAATCACGAAATATTTTTATTACGAGACATGGGAGTCAAAATTGCTATCGATGATTTTGGTACTGGTTACAGCTCTTTGAGTTATTTATCTAAATTCCCGGTCGATATGTTGAAAATAGACCGCAGTTTTATCGCAAATATTGAAACAGATCCATCGGCTAGACGCTTAATTGACACCATTTTAAAGCTCGCCGAAGGCCTTGATTTGGAAACCGTAATTGAAGGCATAGAAACACAAGCCCAACTTGATTTTATCTCAGAATTGGGCGCTACCTATTATCAAGGTTATTACTTTTCTAAACCTAAACGTGTAGCGACGTTATTAGAGGAAATTACTAGGAGTGTAAGTGACTAGAATCTGTTTGTTTTTATTGTTATGCGTGACCTGTTCGGCTGTTAGTAAACCGATAGTCATTGGCAGTTATTTGATTCCAGGTTTAATTGAGAGTACTTCAACTGGGCGCTTAATTGAGTTACTCAAAGACATTGAACAGATCACACATCTTGAGTTTGAGGTTAAGCTTTATCCAACTAAACGTGTGCAGTTGATGTTTCAGCAAGGGCAGTTATCGGCTTATTTTCCTGAACTCGAAGCGCAACGTAGTTTTCCATCTTGTCGCACGGCTGCATTTATGGAGAAAAAAATTGTAGTATTTAATCGTTTATCTGAACCCATGATCACGGATATTAAACAATTAAAAGGTAAGCGAGTTGGCGCGGTTCGTGGTTTTTCTTACGGTAAAAATATTACTCATAATCCAGATTTAACGATTGAATGGGTAAGTAACGACGAAGTGAATTTAAAAAAGTTACAAGCGCGAAGAATTGATGCATTTGTTGGCGATTTAAGCTCAAGTATCAACGCAATCAAAATGTTACAGCTAGATAATGAGGTACATTATAATCTGGCACAGCCAATTAATGAACTTGATGTCTTTTTTATGTTTCAACAAGACTCGCAATTAGGCGCTGTCTGTAACCAAGTGAATGAAGCTATCTTACGGTTAAAACAACAAGGTAAATTAGATGATTTGTTTTTGAAGTAAATAATTTCACTTTTAGTTTAATTACTCTAAAGAAACAAAAGTCGGTTGAGTTATCATGCCGTTCAAGTTAATTTATTAGAAACTAACAGATGATGAAGTCGATGAATAATAATAAAATATCTGATGATTTGATGGTGCAATTTGAGCAGTTAAAGAATGCAACTATCACGATGGCACCTTCATCAACTGCAGCGCGGGTTGAGCAACTTAAACAACTCAAAGCTGCACTTTTAGCACATCAAAATGAGTTACTCCAAGCATTAAGTACTGATTATGGTCAGCGCAGTGATTTTGACTCTTTTATGGCTGATCTTTTACCTTCCATACAACATCTCAATTATACCCTTAAACACCTATCAAAATGGATGAAACCCGAGCGTAGGCATACGGGGTTGTTATTATTGCCCTCAAAAGTGGTAGTCGAAGCTTTTCCTCTGGGGGTTGTAGGGATTATCGTTCCTTGGAATTTCCCGATTAATTTAGCGTTTGCGCCTTTGATTACAGCTATTGCGGCCGGAAATAGAGTGATGTTGAAGCTGAGTGAATTTACCCCGCATACGAATCAAGTGATCCGAAAAATTTGCTCACCATTTATAGCTGATTTAATTGAAGTTGTTGAAGGCGAACGTGAAATCAGTGAACAATTTTCAAGCCTGCCTTTTGATCATTTATTTTTTACCGGTTCAACAGCTGTTGGGCGTATGGTCATGGCAGCTGCGGCGAAAAACTTAACGCCAGTGACGCTTGAACTTGGCGGTAAATCACCGGTAGTTATTACGCCTGATATGCCAATTAAGGTCGCTGTGGAGCGCCTTATTTTTGGTAAGTGTTTAAATGCAGGGCAAATTTGTGTGGCACCAGATTATGTATTACTTCCTAAAGGTAAAGAGTTAGCGTTTATTGCACAGTTTCGTGCAGCGTTTAAGCGCATGTATAAACAAGGTTTAGCAGACTCTGATTACAGTTCTATTATTAATCATGCTCAATATCAAAGGCTTAAGAACTTATTAAGTCAAGCCGAACAGACAGAAGCCATTATTAGCTCCATTGCGGAGCCTGCATTTGATGATGAGTTACACCGCTTAGCACCACATATTATTTATAATATTGACACGAATAGCGCATTGTTGAATGATGAAATTTTTGGTCCTTTACTGCCAATTGTATTTTATAACACAATTGAAGAAGCAATCAGCTATATCAACAGTAAACCACATCCACTTGCACTTTATATTATGTCGTTTGATAAGCAACTCCAGCATCAAATCCGCACCCAAACGCGAAGTGGAGCCGTGATTATTAATGACACTGTAATGCATGTAGCGGTTGATGATGCTCCGTTTGGTGGTGTTGGTGCATCTGGAATGGGTCAGTACCATGGTAAAGAGGGTTTTCTAACGTTTAGTAAAAGTCGCACAATTTTTAAAAGTTATGCTTTTAATCCAAGAACCTGGTTAATTATGAACGCCAAAAACATGATGATGAAAGTGATTAAACAGTTATTTGTAAAGTAAAGGTGTTTATCTGTGAGTAAACACCCTATTAGTCGTGAGTGGCAAGTGACAAAAATGGGCAAGCGTTTTTGTCACTTAATCAATTAGATCCTGCGGCCATCAACGTATTTACCGGCCACAATTTGTTGGTAAATTTCTTCTGCTTTTTCTTTAGCTAGTTTAATTTCACTTGGCGATAGTTTACGTTCGTCAAGTTTACGACTTTGGCTTGCGTCTTTGTTACCATTAAACTCTGCGATTGTATTCCAAATGTATGATTTGGAAATACTCTTTGGGGTCCCTAAACCTTCAAAGTGCATCAGAGCCAGATTAAATTGTGCCAGAGTATAGTTTTGCGCCGCCGCTTTGGTGTACCAATCAATGGCTAATTCATAATCTTTTGCAACACCAATACCATTGGTATAAAGCACACCTAAATTAAACTGGGCCGCTACAACACCTTTTTTTGCCGCTTGCGTGAATAATTCAGCAGCTTTTGAACTATCAACTTTGACACCTTTTCCATCTTGGTACAATACAGCGAGTGCAAACATGGCATCTTCATAACCAAGTTTCACGGCTTGTTCGTATAAAAGCACTGCTTGATTATAATCGCGAGCGACACCATGGCCATTGGCGTAAAGATCTGCCAAGTAATAAATGCCTGGCGCGTAATTATTTTGTGCTAGATATTCAAATTCAGCTTTTGCTGTTTCAAAATCACCAATATTGGCCGCATCAATACCTTTTTGTAAGTCTGCAAAAGTAGTGGTACTGAACAACATTGCGCTTATAAAAAAAGTACTTAAATATTTGATTCTCATATTTATATCAACCATTAGTAGGGTATGAATTAATTTTAGCTTGCTCAATAGTGCATAGCCAGTGATGAATCGGTTTATTTGTCAGTAAATGTAATTTATTGAATTTTTTAAACGCCAACTTGAGGCAGTTGCGCTAGTAATTGTTCAAAATCAAGTTGACTAAGGGGCTTTGAAAAATAATAACCTTGAATATAATGGCAGCCTGCCTTGGCTAAAAAAGCCAGTTGCTCGGCTGTTTCTACCCCTTCAGCTGTTATTTCAACTTCTAACGATTTTGCTAATTGTAGAATGTTTTCTAACACTAACTGACCTTTTTTGTCTGTCATTCCCAAGCGAATAAAACTTTGATCTATTTTAAGATGCTCAATGGGTAATATTAAGATGGTCTGTAAATTTGAATGCCCAGTACCATAATCATCAATGGCAACTTTAATTCCTGCTTTTTGCAGTTTACGCATATTAAGTGCTGTGCTTTCAAAATCTTCAATTAAGCCATATTCTGTTACTTCAATTTCTAATAAATGAGCTGGTACGTCATATTCGCCGACTTTTTCAAAAATGTATGAGATTGTCTTATCATCAAATAAATAACGTGAAGATAAATTAATTGAAATAGGTAATACAGTTAGACCTTGATTGAGCCAAAAACGTATCGTTTCGCAGGATTTTTCTATTACAAACCGGTCAATTTCAGGCATTAAATGGCTTTGTTCGGCTAAAGGAATAAAAGTGCTTGGGGGGATAAACTCATTATTTAGTTTCCAGCGGATCAACGCTTCGGCAGATGCGGGTTGATGGGTTAAGGCATTATATTTTGGCTGAAAATAAAAAAATAACTCATGTTGTTCAATTGCATGTTCAAGTTGTTGGCAAAGCTGAGCACGCTGTTTTACCATCTCAACCCATGCTAAATTAACATCGATAAAACTGCCTCTGCCATGTTGTTTTGCATCTCGTAGTGCAACTTCACTTTGCTGAATTTTTTCGTTAATTTCATCACTATGATTAAGTTCTGACTGACAACAGCAAAATGAAATTCGCACCGCTATTTTATCAATCAGCACTTCTTTATTGAGTAATGAATTGAGCTCTATTTGGGTGCTGAGTTTATCTGATTGGGTGAGCAAAATGAAACGGCCTGCTTTTATTCTAATGATTAATAAATTTTCGCAGCTTAAAGTTGCAAGGTTTTTGGCAAATGATTGAATAATTTTATCGCCAAACTGCACGCCAAAACTATCGTTTAATAGTTTGAGACTATCAAAATCAATGAGATTCATAGTACAAGGTAATGAAACCGAAGCTATTTTTCGTTTCAAACCATTAACGTTCAATAAGCCTGTGAGTTGGTCGATAAATGCCAGTTTTTCTATCGAATTTTTATAAGCAACTGCTTCGGTAACATCTTTAATAAATGCGACATAAAACTTTTCATCGTTGTTACTCGATTCGGTAATTGTCAGTTCAATAGGGACGCATGAGCCATCTTTTTTACGTCCCTCGACTTCTCTAATTTTATTTAATATACCTTGGTGTGCTTTTTTATTATTTGCATGATAAAGACTTTCATTATGCATTTTTTGAAAATGCGCTGGGATAAGGATCATGATATTACTACCAACGAGCTCTTCAATTTTTTTATAACCAAAGATGGTTGCAGCCCGTTGATTTGTATTAATTATCTGACCTTGTTGATTGATACTGATAATACCGTCATTGGAGCTTTCTATAATCAGGTGAGAGTATTTTTGCTCAGTTTGTGTATGCTCTATCTCATTTTCGATTAAATTGAAGGTATCGTTGATTAAGGTTTCTAAACGGTTAAATTCATGATGCTGATACTCAGGTAAACGCATTTTATGGTCACCATCAAGATAGCATTGTAAGGCTTGTTCTAAATAACTTAAGCGATGAGTTAATTTAATTTTGATTAAATAAAACAAGCATAATGCAGTGAAGGTCATGCTTAATAGGTAAAGTAAAATATTTCGCCAAAATATGTTTGAGGCTAAAAAAAGTTCATCTTTGATATTGATAGTTAAAATCAACCAATATTGATTTTGGCTGTGCAATTCAAACTCATCAATCGGAACAAAGATATCCAGTAGCGCATCATTTTTTTGTTGATAAAACTCAATTGTATAAGGTTTTTGGGTCTGTAATTGAAGGCGATCAAGTAATTCTAAGTTGTACTCACCTAAGGTTTTACCTTCATATCTTAACTTAGTTGAGGCAATTATTTTGTAGTCAGATGAAACAAAAAGCACATTCTCAGTATGCTCTTATTCAGATTCGATGGTGACCCAGTTTCTAATTAATGCCCAATCCTGATGTTGTATCGCTGACAGTAACAGATTTCGTTGCTCTGTAAGTATATGTTGGTAGAAGCGTTTAGCGTTATCAATAATCAAAGGTTTTGTAACCGTATTGTGTACGATAATAAATAGCAACAATGCAAACATAGACGTTATAAATACGACTGCGATTGGAATTACGCTTATTTTAATTTTCATTTATGGCATTCAAATACAGGTTATTAAATAAATCATCACACTCACATGGCGATGAAATGACACCGAGTTTTAATAATATACTTTCGTATTTCTTAATCGATTCATCTAGTTGAGTTTTATTATTAAAAAAAGCGAGCTGTTGTTTAACCGAAGGCAGGATTAGTTCGTCGAAACTTGTTCGCAAATCTACTTCTGAGAGTTTTAAGCGCGCATTTAATAAAGGAAGGTATCCGGCTAGGTTGAGTTGAATAAGATTAAATTCTTCATTATAACGTCTTAAAAAAGCCGCAATACGTTGTTTATCTTGATATAAATTGCTTTTCTTGTTGATAATAAGAACAGCAATAATTTCAAATGGGAGTTGTTTACTATCAAACAAAACATGGCCTCCGGTATTTAAAATCATTGATTTTTCTGGTTCAAATGTAATGACTGCTTCAACCATGCCGTTGAGTAAATATTGTGAGTGATTATTTACCTCAAGTGATAGAGTGATAAAATCTTCTTGTTTGAATTGATTTTCCTCTAAAAAGCGTCCATAAAAGTAAGCGCCTAACGCGCCTTGTTCCACTCCAATTCGTTTGCCTTTTAGTTGACTGATATCTGTAATATTTGATGCAGAAACTAACGCATCGGCCCCATTAGAGAAATCGAAAATTCATATTATTTCAATATCAACGTGTTGGCTTTTAAGTCTCACAGCTTCATCGAGAGTTACAGCTGCTAAGTCAAGTGTGCCTTGTCTTATGCCATTAAGAACCTGACTTGTTGAGCGATATTCAATAAAGCTGACATTTAAGTCTTTAAAAGCACCTTTCTCGTTAGCAACATATAAGGGTTCATAGCCTGGCCATAAGTTGGTGCCAATAGTGATTTTAGTTAAGTTAGGTTGTTCACAGGAGGCTAAAATAATTATTAATAAGATTAAAATGCTGTGCCGCAAAGTGTATCCTCGCTTTTCTAATAAAGCATAGTCCAGACTGTTCATTGTGATAGGAAAAACAATAACACAATGAAAAAAACACTTTTAATAAGTTAATGGAGATGTTTTATTTGGTTTTTAAAGGGGCCGTTTAGAAGGTAAATCAAAAGGTTTATGTGTTTCGGGCAGCCATACACCAGTACCTGTTGCTGCAATATGGTTAAGATTACCGGACAATACTTTATTGCCGACATTTCGAGAGGTTTCAGGGCGACTGACTAAATAGCCTTGCACACATTGAATGCCTAACTTTTTAACTAATTCAAATTGGTTGGCATGCTCAATTCCTTCCGCAACTACTTTTAAATCAAGCTCTTTACCAAGCTCACTAATAGAATTTAGAATTTTATTGTACTTAGGATTGTCGTTGGCTTGGTCAATAAAAAGCTTATCAATTTTGATAATATCAATGGGCAATTCAGCTAAAGTACTTAAAGAGCTAAACCCGGTGCCAAAATCATCAATTGCGATGAGTACACCGGCTTGACGTAGTTTTTCGAGCTCTTGGATCACCACATCTGATGCTTCAATAAAACAAGATTCGGTAATTTCAAGCATCAGAGCATGGGCAGGTAAACCTACTTTATCAATAGTTGCCATCACCCAGTTAAAAATAGGGCGATGTTTTAACTGTACAGCAGATACGTTGACAGAGATCCTTACTTTACGCATTCCTGCGTTATACCATGCTGACATTTGTCGACAAGCTTCATGCAATATCCAATCGCCTAGCTCTAAAATTAAGTTAGACTCTTCTGCAATAGGGATAAATTCGGCGGGACTGATATTTCCTTCAATTGGATGTGACCAACGCACTAAGGCTTCAAAATAGTCAATACTGCAATCTTCAACATGAACAATAGGTTGAAAAGATAGAGTGAAATTTTGGCTTGCTAGCGCCAAACGTAATTCTTCTAGTAGGTAATGGTATCTGCGCATATTACTGCCCATTTCTGGGGAGTACACTCTAAATATGCCCCGGCCATCGGTTTTGGCTCGGTACATAGCGACATCAGCCATTTGCAATAAAGCATAGGCTGATGAGGCACTGTCGGGAAAAATGGCGATGCCAATACTGGCACCAATTTTAATAATTTTATTGCCTAATACAAAGTCACGTTCGACTTCGAATAAGACACTTTGTGCAACTTCAACAGCGTGTTCAGCAAGGGTGTCACTTTCAATAAAAATTGAAAATTCATCACCACCCAAACGAGCTAAATTGAGTTCTATCATGGTGGTTGGATGCTGGTGGCTTAAATTATGATTTCGGATCACCGATCTTAGGCGTTCTGATACTTGAATAAGTACTTCATCACCAAAACTATGGCCAAAAGAATCATTTACTTGTTTAAAGCCATCAAGGTCTATAAACAACAGTGCTTTTTTGGCTTGATTTTTTTCTGCATCATTGAGTTGCTCTTGAAGATGAGCAAGATATGCATGACGGTCAGCTAAGCCGGTAAGTTTATCTTGGCAAATATGAGTTTGAGTTTCTTGTTGATAATTTAATACTCGTTCGTTAAGCAAAGTTAAGGAATGGCTTAGTTGGTTTAAACTACTGCTATTTTGATGGTGTGACGAAGTTGAAATTTTAAATACAGCTAATAAAACCTCAGTTTGCTGATTGAGGTGAGTGATGGTTTTTACTTGTTTTACCTTTCGTCTTAGCGAGAGATATAAAGGTAGACAAAACGCGCTCAAAATAATCAATAGTAAAGGAATATTAGTAAAAAACATGACCTTGCTAAACATCGTTTTAAATTCGATCACTTTAAGCACATCGTTAGTTTTATTTATCACCAAATACAATTCATCTGCGTGGGAAACGATATCTGAATTCCAAAAAAATGCCGAGAGTAGAGGGTGCTTTTGGAGTTGTGTTTCATTTTCATTTAGGGTTTGAATATAGGCTGGAAACATATCTTTATGTAATACACCAATGCCTTGTGCAAAAGAGAGCATAAAAACGATATAGGCAATAATGAGGCTACAGAGTAGGACAAGACATGATTTTAAGATGTTGTATTTTGTCTTCACGTCCCATAGCCCTTTTTATACATTTAATTTACTAAACAATATTTTAGACGATTATCTAGGGTTTATTATAAAAGCACATAATAAGTCAAACCATCTAGCTGTTTTATAATTAAGTCGCTTTTTTTTATCTCTATATAATTGATTGTTAATTTATTTGTAAATATGTGTTTGTTCTAATTTACAACTATACTGGGCGAGAAATCAAATTCTCGGGGCGTATCACATGAATCATGTAACAAAAATAGCTACAATCGGTTTGCTCAGCTTTTCTCAGTTTAGTTTTGCAGATGTATCGAGCACCGTTGCTCTTACAAATAATTACTTATTTAATGGTATTACGCAGACAGATAAAGATCCTGCATTACAAGTCTCCTTAGATTGGGCCAATGATGAGGGCTGGTATTTAGGAACTTGGGCTTCAAATGTTGATTTTGGTGATGATACTGACATAGAAGTTGATTTTTATGGTGGTTATGCATTTGAACTTAATAGCGAAATGTCTGTTGATTTAGGTTTTGCTCATTACACTTATCATGGTGGTGATGACAGTTCTGATATTAATTATACCGAACTTTATTCAAAATTTGCGTTAGGCAATGCAGAAGTTAATTTTTGGTATAGTCCAGATTTTGTTGGCTCTGATGCTGGGCATTTTATTGCGATGTTTAATTATAACTTTCCTATTAGTGATGAATTAAATATACAAGCGGGTATCGATTACTCAAAAAGCCTTGATGATAAAAAATACGAGTGGCAAGCAGGAAAAGATAATTACCTCCATTACCAAGTTTCAGCCAATTACGCTTATTCAGGATTTGATTTTACCTTAGGGATACATCAAACCAATCTAGATGCCTACGACGATACTAGTGTTCAATTAATGGTCGCACGCACTTTTGCTTTTTAACCTTAACTTGCCAGAGATGGGGAGCAAGCGCTGTCCATTTCTGGTTTTTCTCGTGTAAAACCAATTATTCTTTGATGGATATTGTATAGACGAGCGCAAAATGATTGCTGCTGGGCAATTATTTGGCTGCAAAAGCTAGTCAATGAAAACCTTCACCTAAAAATAATGGCCAATGAGCACCCTCACGTTGAGACTCAACCAAACAAAGTTTTATTAGGCAGGTTAACATATAAACTATCCAAAACAATTTAAAACTATAAGCCATTAAATCTATGGTAATTTATGGACTAAATCTTGGTTTTAAGGTCTGCACTTTTCCATATTAATTATTGCGGTTGGTTAAACTAGCCTTGATGATTTTCGATCAGTTGGTTTTGTATTTGTTATGTTTTAGTGACGCGCGATGTTCGAAATGAATATTAAAGCGCTTAATGAAAAGAATATTTGAACCCTTACTAATAAATCGACGATCTAATACTGAGAATAAAGAGGCGCCGAGGAAGAGCAATTAGAGTAATTGTATGCCTAGCAAAATGAGCAGAAGAATCTTAGTTATTTTTTGCATTATTTCTCCTTTAAATCAGCTCGAAATAAAACCTTAGTATAATCTCGCGAATACGAATTGTTTACATATGTTAAATCTGCTCAATTGTATTTCATAACGAGTTATAAATTGTTTATTGCAAACCTATTCATTATGTACCCCATAATTTCGCTGTAAAGATGAATATAATTTCAATTATAATGAATGCTGATTCTTGTCCCAATTTCATTGGCTTGTTATTCATTTTTATTCATGTTTTTCTGTGTTTACATAAACACAACAATTGTATCATCGGGGATGCTTAAACTATGTTCAAACCTAGCTTGCTAACTTTAGCGATTGCAGCTGCACTTACTTCACCTTTATCAGTATTGGCTGATGAGGTTGGAGCTAATAAAGAGAAATCGTTAGAAGTCATTGAAATTACCGCAACGCGCAGAAGTGGCTCAGTACAAGAAGCGCCGCTCAATATTACAGCTTTAGATGCCGATTTGATGAAAGATCAAAATATCAGTGAGCTTGCGGATATTGCTCGTTGGGTACCTGGTTTAACAATTACAGACCAAGGTGGGCGCTCAGGATCACCAATTATCGTGCGAGGTTTAAATACTAATTCTTCCGGTCCAGGTTCTGATGGCGGCACAGTAGCCACTTATATTGGTGAAATTCCGGTTTCAATCGATATGCGTTTGGTTGATGTAGAGCGAGTTGAGGTACTTATTGGCCCACAAGGTACGTTATATGGCGCAGGTACCTTAGGCGGTGCTATCCGCTACATGCTTAAATCACCGGATTTAGACCTAACGACAGCAGAAGTATATGGCGATTTATTCCAAGGTAAAGAAAGTAATAATTTAGGTGGTGAAACAGGTTTTATTGTAAATTTACCGCTAATTGAAGAAAAACTTGCTATTCGCGCCAGCCTTAATTTTTATGAAGACCCAGGCTTTGTTGATTACAATTACGTGGTCCGTGAGCCTGGCATATCGCAACCAGACATCGATTGGACAGACAGCAGTGCCCTTGCTAATAACTTCAAAAAAATGGCAGACGCTAATGGTGAAACGACAACTACAGGACGGGTATCTGTGCGTTGGAAAGCAACAGATTGGCTCGATGCGACTTTAAATTATTTTTATCAAAAACAAGACACTGAAGGGCGGTCAATTGTGCACCACAATGCACTTAACCCAAGCAATGGCCTTAATTCAGTGATTGGAAAATATGAATCGGCTTATCGCTATGATGAACCGCGCGATAAAGAAGATTCGCTATTAAGCCTTGAACTAAAAGCCGATTTAGGGTTTGCTGAACTTGTTTCGGCCACTGGTTTTTCAAGTTTCGAGGCGGTTGGGCAACGAGATCAAACAGACTTATTAATTCGTCTTGATTATGGCTACGAAGAATTTCCTTCATTTTCTGCTTTTACCCGTGAAGAGCAAGAAGAAGAGACGTTTACGCAAGAAATCCGTTTAGTGTCACAAGGTGATTCGCCACTCAGTTGGATTGTGGGTGGTTTTTATAACAGCTTTGAAAGTGATTCAACCAGTAAAGAGTTTACCCCTGGGTTTGGTGAGTTTGCTGTTGAAAACTTTGATGGTGAGCAAGCTCGCCCTGATAATCTAGAATATTACTCGGTAGATCGCAGCGATGTGACAGAACAAGCCATTTTCGGGGAAGTCTCGTATGCTTTCACTGAAGAGCTTACCGTTACAGTCGGTGCCCGTTTGTATGAATACGAAGTAAATTCAGAGTCTGCTGTTGATTTCCCTCTGGCCAATACGCTTTTTTCAGGAGCGGGGGTCAATGACATTTCACTCAACTTTAAAGAGATAAGTGCCTCAGATAACGGAAATTTATTCAAATTTAACGCTAATTATCAATTAAGTGATACGGTAATGGCGTATTTGACTGTCAGTGAAGGTTTTCGAATTGGGGGGTCAAATGGTTTAGCGCCATGTCCAGACCCACTACCAGATAAACAAATTGGCTGTGGTCAACCCGCTGAAATGCTTTATACCGCCGATACCACCACAAATTATGAAGTTGGTTTTAAAAGTACATGGTTAAAAAATCGAGTTCACTTTAATGCGGCCTTGTTTAACGTGGATTGGGATGATGCGCAAATTGCTGGCGCGACCGTGGTAGGGCAGTTACCCTATACATCAAATGCCGGTACAGCCAATGCCAAAGGCATAGAAATTTCATCACGTGCGATGCTTACTGACTCAATCACTGCGTATGCGACCTACGCTTACACTAAAGTTCAATTAACATCTGATGCGCCATATTTGTTTAATACTGACGGCACCGATGGCGGTGTGGATGGTGACAGATTGCCGGGTTCGCCAGAAAACCAGTTTTCATTAGGGGTGAATTATCAAACCGATTTATATGAAGATAAAACCCTTGATATCAACTATGGGTTTACTGCGCAAAGTGATTCAATTTCTAAATTGGGTTTGCATGCCAACGGAGAAACGTTACCAGGATATGGCTTGAGCAATATTTCAGCGAAAGTAACTGCTGATGTTTGGTCGGCAACGGTTTACGTTAATAATTTGTTTGATAAATATACTTATACATCTGTGCGCCGTGATGTGGCTGATATAACCACTGCAAATGGTGCTGAAATCCAACGTAACTATGGTCATTATATCAACCGACCTTTAACTGTGGGTATT
The DNA here is from genome assembly GCF_002310815.1 of Pseudoalteromonas tunicata. NCBI lineage: Bacteria > Pseudomonadati > Pseudomonadota > Gammaproteobacteria > Alteromonadales > Pseudoalteromonadaceae > Pseudoalteromonas > Pseudoalteromonas tunicata. Next base: position 691,700 of record NZ_CP011033.1, read on the forward strand.
AAGTTTAATTATCAATTTGAACTTTAATCCCATCATGCGTTAAGCTAAAAGCCCAAACTGAGTTTGGGCTTTTTTATAAATTAAATAAGATGTTATATGCCACACTCTGCTGCAATACTTCATCAACATGCACTAAAAGCGTTACAAGCGGGTGATATTCGCCAAGCTCACACTTTACTGGTTAATTTAGTTACCCTCGACCCAAAGCACGCGGATGGCTATTTTTTATTAGCGATGGTGAATGTGCAGGTTGGGCAAATAAAAAAAGCCATTAGCTTGATTGAAAAAGCACTCGGCTTTAATCAAACGATTGAATATTTAGCACATTTAGCAAAATGTTATGCTTTGAATGGTCAAACTATCGAGGCTAAAAAAATAGCGCTATCAATTACTATCGATAACGTGCCGACGGGGATCATTGCCGATACTCTTGGGGTGACGTTGACACAAATAGGACTTTATCAAGCAGCGATGCCTTTTTTTAAAAAAGCAGTGACGCTGCAATCAAGCAATGCACAGTTTTATTATAACCTTGGGGTGTGTGCAAAATTTATGGGTGATTTTAGTCTGGCTGAACTCGTATTTGAGCAAGCGCTGAGCCTTAACCCTAAGCATCATCAAACCCATTTTGCCCTCGCTGATTTAATTAAAGTCACAGCAAAAAATAATCATATTGAGCGTTTAACAAGTGCTTTTATAGCGGCGATTCATCCTGATGCACAATTACATTTAGGTCATGCGCTGGCAAAAGAATACCAAGATATTGGTCATTATCACGCAGCTTTTAAAGCCTTGTACGATGCAAAACAAGCGAAATGGCAACAGCAACCTTTTGATGAAAAAAGCGCAAATGCTTTGTTTGCGCACATTAAACAACTGAGTGGCTTGAACCAGCAAACATCTCACATTGGATGTGAAAGCCATGAGCCTATTTTTATTTTGGGCATGCCTCGCTCAGGCACCACCTTAGTTGAACGGATTTTATCGAGTCACTCAGAGGTTACTTCAGCTGGAGAGCGCCAAGATTTTGGTTTAATTGTGAAACAACTTGCCAATACTCCAAGTAGCTCGGTACTTGATTGTGATACGATAAGTCAGGCTTATTTGGCCGATTTTAAACAAATGGGCGAGAGGTATTTAGCTGCAACGCGTGTTGTAACAGGCGACAGCGCTCATTTTATTGATAAACTACCCTTTAACTTCTATTACGTTGATTTAATTCGTAAAGCACTACCAAACGCTAAAATTATTTGTTTATTACGTGATCCACTCGATACCTGTATTGGTAATTTTCGCCAATTGTTTACCATTAATAACCCGTATTATGCTTATTCCCTTGATTTAATGACCACTGCACGGTTTTACCAGCAGTTTCATCAGCTAATATGCCATTGGCAAACGGTGCACAGTGATGCGGTAAAAATAGTGCGTTATGAATCGCTGGTGGCCGAACCTGAGAAAGTAACACGGGATTTGCTGGCGTACTGTAATTTACCTTGGCAAGACTCCTGTTTAAATTTTCACTTAAATCAGGCGCCAGTTTCTACAGCGAGTAAAATGCAAGTACGAGAACCCATTAACGATAAATCGATTGGGCGTTGGAAAAAATTTAAGCCCTATACCGATGAGCTTGAAGCATTTTTTAATGAGCACTCTCTTATTTAATAGCCGGTTTTGCCCGATAAAGCCCAGTTAGTGCCGCAGCGATAAACTGCGCCTCATTACCAAAAGACGCATTTTTATGTGCATCAATAATATATTGTTGATTTTGGGGCTGTGTAAGTAAGCGGTTGTATGCTGTGATGGCTTTTTTACCGATGGGCGATTTGGCGCAAGCAATAAAACCAAGCACACTTTCTTGCGCTTCATACAGCTGATGAAAGCTAAAGTTGGTTTTATCTTTACTATTTTCATCGATAAATGTCGCAGAATATTCAATCACAGCATCCACCTTGTGTTTACGAAGCATTTCGCGTAAACGCGAAGCAGAGTCCTTACCTGCAAGCCATAAAAATTGCTCTTTATGCGTCATTAAAAAATCATCAATGTGCTTACCATAAGAGCGCCCCTCAATTACACCAATAAGTAAACCATAATCATTAATCGCTTGTTCTAAATTGACCGTTAAAGGCAAATTAAACGATGGTGATGTTACAAGGCGCTGCGGAGGAAAAGCAGTCATAGGTAATTGGCTAAAATATGCAAAGGGCTCGCGTGCTGGGTTTTTCACTTTGTTGTATAAACAGACATCCGGCTGTGTTTCTAATTCACGCCACTCACGTAAACGGCTCGCAGGGATAAAACTAATGTTAAATTGTGGATGCATTTGTTGATTTAAAAATAACAAGGTAGAAAAATTCATCTCAGGCTTAACATGTGGCTCGATACGAAGCACATCAGACACAATTTTGATCTCAATCGGGTCAAGGTCAGCGCTTCTTGCGTGGGTAGAAAATGTCTCCATGACAATTAAAATAGTGAGCAGGAAAAAGTAATGCATAAAACACTTCATCTTACAGTCAAAGGCATTTAAAGTGTAGGTCTAAAAACGGCGCTGTGCCTGCGATTAAAGGAAGATAAATGGCTGTACTTGAGTTAAAAATTTACCCTTTGCTAGTATTATTATGCTGTGCGTTTATCAATGGTGTTCTTGCCTATTATTTTCCAGCTACCCATTTTACCACTGTGCTTTATTTTATGTGGCCAGGTTTATTGCTTTGCGGCCTTGGGTTACCCCTTGTTGGTGCATGGCAGTTTAAGCAAGCTCAAACTACAATGCAGCCTAACGATCCCAGTCAAACCACAGAGCTGGTTACGTTTGGCATTTATCGTTTTACCCGTAACCCCATGTATTTAGGTTTTGCGCTCATATTGTTGGCGCAAAGCTGTTTCTTAACCAACCTTTATACCTTAATTGGTACCGTGATTTTTGTGGTTTATATCCATCGTTTTCAAATTATTCCAGAACAACGAATGTTACTGAATCATTTTGGCCAAGTGTATAGCGATTATATGCAACGTGTTAGACCATGGATTTAAAGCAATTCATGGTCAAAATTATGATGCGTCAGTGCTCGTTTCTTTGATTTCATGGCGTGGATAACGGATAAAAACCTTCAATTTATTATGCACACCCTTTTCTTGCTGCAGTTGTTGCCCAATGAGCCGCCATTGTTGCATGCAGATGGCCCAAGGGTTGGTGCTGTCGCATGCGCCTATAATGCCATAGCGAATGGTGACATTGGCTTGTTCTTGGGCATAAGTACCAAATAACTTATCCCAAATGATTAATACTCCTGCAAAATTTTTATCGATATAACCTTGATTAACCGCGTGATGAACACGGTGATGAGAAGGAGTATTAAAAATGAGTTCCAGCCAACCTAATTTATTGACAACTTGTGTATGAACAAAAAACTGAAACCCAAGGTTTATAGCAACAACAGCAAACACTAATTTTGGGTCATAGCCAATTAAGATCATCGGTAGCCAAAATAACCACATACCCACTAACGGATAAAAAAAACTTTGCCTAAATGCGGTAGTGAAATTCATTTTTTTTGAACTGTGATGAACGACATGCGCAGCCCAAAACCACTGAATGTGATGGGAAGCGCGATGAAACCAATAATATAAAAAATCCTGGATCACAAAGGCAATAACTAAGTTGATAAACGAGAAGCTAATTTCAAAAAACGCATATTGATGGAGCCAATAAAAAACAGGCATTAATAACAACAATGCCAGTGCATCAGTGGCTTGATGCGTCAGGGCAAGTACAATATTGGCAACAGAATCTTTTAAATCGTAAAAGTGCTTATATTTTAAGATTTCCAGTCCAATAAACAGTAAAAAAATGGGGCTTAGCGCCAATAAAATTAGTTCAACGGCCATCGCAGTACGCTCTTAATTTAGCTAAAGCACGGCTGATATCGTGTTTTATAATGAGCTTAACTAACCAACTTGGTTGCCAATTTAATGCCTGACATTGGATTGAATAATGAAGCTGGCAGCCTGTTGTCAAAGGCGTTGCCCAAATACGCGCTTGGTGATTTTTAACCGGGCCTTGGCCTTCAATGTGATATTCAATAGTATGTGCGTCAGAAAAATCGATTTTTTCAATAAAAGTATGGCCTCTTAAGGTCACTTGCCTGCGTATTTCTTGATTCGGTGATGTAAGGCACTTAAATTTGGCATTAAAAAAACGGCCCAACTGTGCGTGATCTTTTAATGTATCGATGACAACTATTGCTTGGCAAGCAAATGGCATAGTTATAAAAATGTTAATCATTCGAACCCACTGCATCCTATTTTCGCTGATTATTGACTAGCATACTGGATTGATAACTGGCAGACTTGGGGGGAAACGACAAAATTTTGTCTTTAGGCGACAATGTATGACGACGACCTCTGATCTTTATTTTAGTAGTGTGCTCAGTTATCTCGCTCTGAATAATGTAGATAAACACGAATGTTTGGCTGCTATCAATTTTAGCGAGTTTGATACATTAGCCAAAGGCAGTCGTGTCTCGGTAGCACATTATCAAGCATTACTGCAGCTTGGCGAATCACTTACAGGACAAAGCTTATTTGGTTTTTATTTAGGCCAAGAAATCCGCACTGCAGATTATGGAGTACTTGGTTATCTTGTTGAATCAAGTGATACTTTGCAAAATGCCATTACTGCTTTATTACAATACGACAGCTTGGTTGCAGATATTGGTAAAGCGCAGTATTTACAGGATCATCACAAAGCGAGTATTCGCTGGACGCCTTATAATCAGCTCTGTAAACAAACGGTACTTCGCAATATGACTGCTTGGGTTGCTGTGGTGCGCAAACTGATAAATCCATCATTAACACCATTGCAATTACAGCTGGTACATACTCTGAGTGAACCCGATTGCGCGCAGCTTGCCGCTTGGTTTAAGTGTCCTGTAAAAACCAATTGTGAATTTAATCAAATAGACTTTCCATTGGCGTATCTTGATTTACATTTTGCAAGTGATAATCCGATGATGCATCAGGTGCTCAAGCAATTATCCCTTGAACAGCTAAATCAACTTCATAGTAAACAAACCGTTGCTCAGCGATTACTCAGTATTTTGATGAGTAAAACCGATTTATTAGGCCTTAATCAAGAGCGAATTGCAGCCGCTTTAAATTTTACGCCTCGCACTTTACAAAGACGCCTTCAGCAAGAAAATACCAGTTATGCGCTATTACTTGATCAAGAGCGCAAGCGGCGTTGTGAGCAATTAATGCAAAAATATAAATTGGGCGCTGTGGCAGCCGAACTTGGTTTTAATGAGCAAAGTTCATTTAATCGTGCTTTTTTACGTTGGTATGGCTGTAAACCTTCAATTTACAAAAAGCAGCTACAAGCGCAATCACAAATAAGTTACTGACGTTATATGTTAAGAAACGGCTATTTTAGTACTTAGATACCATTAAATACGATTTCTTTGATTTGGCGCTAGGATAATGTTGATTTAACGCGTTAAGCTGAGTAACGGATAAAGTTTGAACACGATAATTAAGGTTAGATATGCAATATAAAAATAATTCCACACGCTTTGGTGCCTTATCAATTGGCTTACATTGGCTCATGGCATTACTTATGGTTGCGGTATATGCCTCAATCGAGTTACGAGAGTTATTTGAGCGAGGGACGGAGCTGCGAAATGCATTTAAACACTGGCATTTTATGCTGGGATTGTCGGTCTTCTTTTTAATGTGGTTACGACTCGCGCTCAAGGTCACTCAAACCACACCTGCTATTGCACCAGAGTTACCACGTTATCAAATGTTGTTAAGTAAAGTCGTCCATGGATTGTTATATCTATTAATGATTTTGATGCCAATTGGCGGTTGGCTGATTTTAAGTGGCGAAGGTAAGGTTATTCCATTTTTTGGTTTGGAATTGCCAGCTCTTATTGCCCCAGATAAAGCGCTTGCACATGATATTGAAGACATTCATCAGACTTTCGGCCAAATTGGCTATGGTTTAATTGCTTTACATGCATTTGCGGCATTAGCGCACCATTACTTCTTTAAAGACAATACCTTAGCTCGCATGCTGCCTCAACGCGACTAGCAAAGAGTACCCGTCGCTTGGATAATACCAAGCGACAAATAACCTCAATATGGGTTAATAAATCTATTTCAAGTACTGAGGTTAAATAGCTTAAACTTTGAATTGTTCGGCTATCTCATAATAGTTTTAACTTAAATAACAACATCTTGATGACTTATAGAACTGCTCAAGCAGGCTTTTAATGCATTGAGTGATTGGCGTAAGACATCATGATTTTGCGCGGCACATAAACTAATACGAATTGCTTGAGGTGCATTAAAACGGCCTATGGCAAAGGATTCAGCGGCGCGCACTAGCACATGATTTTTTTCAGCAAAGCGTTCAAAATCAACCGCTCGCCAATGTGTGGGTAAAGTCAGCCACAGATTATACCCCCCTATTTGTGTCGTTATTTGGTAATCGGCCAGAATCTCTTTGGCTATCTGATGGCGAACCGTCATTTCTTGCTCAATGGAGTTAGCTAATTCATCAATTTTGCCTTGCTCAAGCCATCGACAAAATAACTCGATTTGAAGCGGGGGCAGTGTCCAGCAATTGGCTTTTAAGGTGAGGCGCATTTTCTCTCTCAGCTCTGGTGTGGTCACTAAAAAACCAATGCGTAATCCACCACTAAAGGACTTTGAAAAGCTACTAATATACACCGTCAGTTCTGGCGCAAGTTGATAAAAGGGAGGTTGTTTTAATTTTGCAGGCAAAAACTGCACATCGTCTTCAATAATCGTAATGTTGTGACGTTGGCACAAAGCTACTATTTGCAGGCGTCGTTCGAAAGTTAGCTGGCTGCAGGTTGGGTTTTGCACTTGAGGTGTGAGGTAAAGCACTCTGGGATGGCTTTGTTTAATTGCACTGGTGAGTGCATCGATGGTGACCCCTTCATGATCCATTGCTAAACCAATTACTTTAAGCTGAAGTATTTGGCAAGTGGCACTGAAACCTGCAAAGGTTAATCCTTCACACAATACCGTATCGCCCGCACGACAAAGGGTTTGCAGCGTTAAGGTAACCGCATGTTGGCCACCATAAGTGAATAGTACCTGTTGCTCTTGGCAGTGGATTTTTTGTAGCTCAAGCCAACAGGCAAGCCGCTGACGCTGTGATGAAAATGCAATTTCGGGTTGATAGTTTAAACACTGCAGCAATGTTGTTGGATCATTCGCAATATCGATTAAGCCTTGTTGCAACAAAGTGAGTTGATTAATGTTAGGGGCATTGGCACTGCGCAAATCAAATTGAGCATGGTTAACTGTGCTTAAGAGAGCAGGGTGAGGTGTCATCGGTTTTACAAATGTGCCACTGCCTACTTTTGTGATCACACAACCGCGTCGTTCTAGCTCTTTGTAGGCTCTGGTAATTGTCCCAACAGTAACCTTGAGCTTATACGCTAATATCCGTTGTGGCGGCAACTTTGCCTCACTCTTAAGTTGACCGTGGGTAATTGCATTGCTAATCGCGTTGGCCACTTGTAAATATTTTGCGCCCTTCGCTGTTAAAAAGTCCAAATCCAAAATTGTCATGAGTACAATAAAACTGTTGCGGTAATTTACTCGCTTATATAGCATCAATTTTAGTGTAATTGTATCTTTTATTTTAAATTGTATGCGTACAATTTGGTGCTTATGAACGAACTTATCGCTTTATTATTGCCGCTGATGCTCTTTAGTATTTCAGCCACAGCAACCCCTGGACCCAATAATGTGATGCTGACCTTACTCGGTTCTGAGTATGGGTTAAAAAGTGCTTTGGGGTTTATTGCCGGGATCCGAATGGGCATTGTATTACTGTTTGCCTTAATGAGTATGGGGGTGGCTGGTTTGGTTGAATTGTTTCCTCATAGCTTGCAGGTACTTAAATGTATTGGAGCTGTTTATTTATTTTGGTTAGCAATTAAATTAATTAAAACCACCTCCCAATTAGATGCTAAGTTACCTGTAAACCCACTCGGTTTTGTTCATGGTATGGCTGTGCAATTTATAAATCCTAAATCGATTTTAATGGTGCTTTCCTGTATCAGTGCGTTCAGTTTACCCAATCATTTGTATTGGTACTCCGTTTTACAAGCGTGTGCAGTGTTTAGTGTGGTGGGGTTGCTAACAAATATTGGCTGGACACTCTTTGGCGTGGCAGTAAGTCGCTTACTGGCTACACCGGTTGCCAAACATAGATTCAATTGTTTTTTGGCGGCTTGTACATTCATAACCATTGGCTTGATTTTTGTTTAAGCATTTTGAGTCTAAATTTAAGAAGGAGGTATTATGAATTGTGAAGTAAATCAAACCGATACCATTTGGTACAGCGATAACCCTAATGATATGCAGTTAGCTGTTATTCATGGCTATTTAACCCGCTCTTATTGGGCTTTGGGAATAAGCGATTCTTTGGTTGAGCAATCACTAAAGCATTCATTGTGTTTTGGTGCATTTATTGGGCAGCAACAAATTGCGTTTGCGCGTGTGATTTCTGATTTCAGTACTTTTGCTTATTTAGCTGATGTATTTGTGCTGGAGGGTTATCGCGGGTTGGGGATCAGTAAGCAGTTGATAGCAAATATACTTCGGCATAAGAATCTACAAGGATTAAGACGGTTTATGTTATGTACCTCTGATGCACATGGGCTTTATCAGCAGTTTGGTTTTACACAAGCCGAGCAACCACAAAATTTAATGGCTCTGCATCGCACAACTATTTATAGTTAACCTTTATTCATTTTTGAGATAAACAGATGTTATTAAATCAGTTTAAAGGTGGTTGTCATTGCGGTGCTATTCGTTTTGTGGTGTCAGCTGCTGTTGATGCGCAAATTGAAGATTGCAATTGTTCAATCTGCACTAAAAGTGGTTTTTTGCATTTAATTGTGCCCAACGCACAGTTTGAACTGCAAACAGATAAAGAGCTGCTGAGCACCTACACCTTTAATACCGGCGTTGCTCAACATTATTTTTGTAAAACATGTGGGATCAAACCGTTTTATATTCCCCGCTCTAATCCTGACGGGATCGATGTTAATGTACGTTGTTTAGATGAGTATCCAGTCAGCACTATGCAAGTCGTGCCCTTTGATGGGCAAAATTGGGAGCAGCACGCACATACCTTATCGCACAAAACAAAAAAGCCTTAAATGTAAGGCTTTTTTGTTAGTAAGTGTCACATTTTAGCGTAAGCAAGTACCAGCATTAAGTGCAATCAGCTTATCTAAAATGACTTCACCATCAATTCGGATCCCATTATGTTCATATTGTGATGTTAGCCAATATTGTAAATTTGCCACTTGTTTTGCAGTGTTTAAACTCAAATTCATATCAACATACATATCTTCGCTGTAAATCGCAGCTGCAACAGGCACTTTATTGTTATTGAGTACTGATAAATCATATAACATAGGCCAGTCGGTTTTAGTTGCTAATAAACCAGCACAATCTTTAAGAGGCATTAGGTTATTAAATTGCTCAAAAAACCAAGGGAAAATCATTTCACCAGTAAATAAAAAAGGTTTATCTGGCTGGTATTGAAATTCATCTAAATTGCTTCTAATTTGTTCTGCTGCCCAGTTTGAAGAAAGCTGCTGGCAGTAAATCGCTTCATGCAAAATAGCAAATAACGGATTGGTATTGTAATCCAGCATGTGGCTAAATTGAGTTAAAAATAAAGGATTTATCTGTTTCCCTGACGCCGTGTTGATCAGGGCTTGCTCTAGTAGGTAATACACTTCTTCGGGGCCATTTTCCATGCCCAAATGAATACCTAAACTTTGTAACATCTCAATACTTAATTGTTCACCGCTGGCTAAAATAACTGGATTTTCACTGATATAAGCGGTTAATTCGCTGATCAGAGTTTGCGCATCAGCAAAACGTTTGAAAAAAGCCTCATTTTTGCTTTTAACACGGGCAAAGGTGTGCTGATACACTTCTAAAGGGCTTGAATTTATAGGTGGGATCCCGCCGGTGATAAACGCTTGTGCTAAATCTTCTGGGGCTCGGCACAAATAATGGAATACACAAAAACCACCAAACGATTGGCCCAAAATACTCCACGGTTGCAGAGGGCTCAACTTTTTTTTAATCGCAATCGCATCATTGATGATATTGTCTGCCCGAAAATGACTTAAATAATCGGCTTGTTCGCGTGGGGTTAAATGTGCCAAGCTCAAATAATTAACTGGGGTCGAAAGTCCGGTGCCACGTTGGTCGAGTAATAACACCCTAAATTGTGTTAACGCACGTTTAATCCAGCCACTATTGTCGATAGGACGTTGCGCTGCAAATCCGGGACCGCCTTGAAAATAAACTAAAAAAGGTAAATTGGCATTACGGTGTTCTTTTGCAACTAATTCGCGGGCAAACACAGTGATCTGCTCTGCCTTTGGTTCATTGTAATTAAGCGCTAGCGAAAAGTGATGTTTGATCACATCAATGCCAGCTAATGAATAGTGGAGTGTCATAACGTACCTACAGGTTGATAATTTAAGGCTGTATTGCACAGATCGTAAAGCATTTCCCTGATATTGTATGCAAGATTGTTAAGTAAAAATTTCCATTTAACTGATTAAAATAAGTTTTTATCGAAAGAGGCTCGCACTCTGTATCAGAGTCGCTACTATAATCTTTGATGATTCTAACTATTTAACAAAGGTCAACAATGGTACAGGGGATTCTGTCAGTCGTTTTATTAATAGCTAGCATTTCATTGCAAGCTAATACAGAGTTTGTGGTGTATTCATCTGCTGCTGAAAACGACCCTAAGTCGGTGGAGCAAAGTATGTTTGCACTTGTTGCATCAGCTTTGCCGGACTACGATCTGGTACAGCGTTTTGCCGGGGTCGAGCGCAGTTTAAAATTAGCCAATCTCGAGCAAAATGTCTGTATTCGTAATTTAGTGAGTAATCCTTGGCGTGAAACTGAATTTTACTTTTCAAAACCACAAACACTTTTTTTAGGGTTAAAAGCTTATTTAAGTCCCCGAGCAAGCTCGCTATTTAGCCAAAGCCCACAATCACCTATATCACTGGCAGAATTCGTCACCAATAATCGCCTTATAATCGGCATTGATAAAGAGCGTTCATATGGTGCTCAAATTGATCTTGAGATCAGTAAACTTGCACCACAGAATAAATATGTTAAAGAGGGTTTAGAAAGTGAGGAGCGCATGGCTAAAATGTTATTCGCCAATCGGATCGATCTTTGGCTTGAATACCAAACAGTGCTTAACGATTATAAAATTAAGCTAAATGAACAACATCAATTAAAAAGTTTTGCTGTTGATGGTGCCCATGCTTTTGTTACTGGGCACATTGCGTGCAAAAAGAGTCCTGAGGCTCTTAAATTGATTGAAAAAATCAATTTAATTTTGAGCCAAAGTTATGAAAATAAACAATTTTATCTTACTCACCTTCAATTTATTGATTCAACCTTAGAAGCAACCTTTGGCGAAATTTATCAACAGTTTTTAAGTGAGCTGCGCTAAAAATAGCGATTTACTGGCATAGCGGAGCAAATTGAGCGTTTAATACCTGCTGCAGGTCATTTGGTGCGAGTTGAATTTCTAATCCTCGGCGCCCGCCACTGATGTACAGACTTTCAAGTTGCTGTGCTGAGCTATCAATTACAGTTGAAAGGCGTTTTTTTTGTCCCAAAGGGCTAACTCCACCAAGCACATAACCGGTTGTTCGTTCAACTTTTTGTGGTTCGGCCATCTGGGCTTTTTTCATACCAAGGGCTTTTGCTACTAATTTTAAATTTAGTTGATGGGTTACGGGTAAAATAGCCACAGCTAATTGGTGATTATCGAGCTCAATCACTAAGGTTTTAAAGACTTCGCAAGCAGCGAGGTTTAGTTTTTCAGCCGCTTCAAGTCCAAATGATTGATGATGTGGGTCATGCTCATATTGATGAAGAGTGAATTCAATGTTGTTTTTTTTCGCAAACAGTACCGCAGGAGTCACAAACTTAGGCCTTATTGTTCAGAATTAACGATAATAAACGTGTTTTAATCTTGAAGGTCAAGGCCTAATTATTGGTGCCGTGTTATTACTTTATAATATCGCCTGAAACATCAAGCGGTTTTACTGCTTGATGTGGCTTTGCATAACTTAGGCGTGAAAGAGGGGTTGTGGTTGAATAACAATCAAGCCCAGATACCGTAACAGTGCCGACACTGGCTAAATCGATAAAGCCATCAGCCATCAGTGCATTGTTGGGTAAATAGATATGTTTAATTTCACCAATCACAAGTTCAGTCTGATTAACTAAAGTTTGAGTGCTTTGCAGCTCTACCCCATATTTAATGTGGCACTGCTCAACAAAGGGCGCTTCAAAACCATTGAGGTATTGTGGTGTTAAACCCACCATATCAAATTCAGACTCATCGCTTTCATAGCGGGCTGATGTTTGGTGGGCAGCCTGCCAAATAGCATTATTGACCTGATTTAAGGTGTAAAAACCGGTAGCCAAAATATTTTCAAGGCTGTGACGTGGTACTGAATGGGGCCGCATGATGAAACCCACCAAAGCGGGGTCGGCACCTAAATGAAATACCGAACTGATAATCGCTAAATTGGTTTGCCCTAGCTTATTTTGGCTACCTAATAAATTCGCACTTTTAAAACCCGACAAGCTATTAACGAGTTGAGCGCGAAATGATTTATCGAGTTGTTGTAAGTCGTGTTGTGAAAATTCCATATTTTTCTCAAATACGTTACCAAGCAATGGGTTTTCCCGCCCAATCTAGGTAATCAAGTTGGCCATCAAGTTCACAATTTTGCAAAATGGTGCAAAGATAATCTGCGACTTGGAGTGGAGTAAATAATTGTTCAGGTTTAACGTTTTTTTGAAACGGCTTTGACAGTGGCGTGTCGGTCGTACCTGGATGAAAGGCGATTAACTTTATATTTTTAGCGCGGCGCTGGTATTCAACCGCTGCCGTTTTAAGTGCCATATTCAAGGCGGCTTTTGATGCCCTATAACTATACCAGCCACCGAGTTGGTTATCGCCTATGCTACCAACTCGCGCACTTAAACACACAATTTTGCAAGGAGCTGTACCTTGGCATAGGGTGAGTAAATGCTTAATCCAGCGAAGTGGGACCAACGTATTAATTTCGAACAGTGCTGCCATTGCGGCAAAATCAATATCTTCCAAGCGTTTTTCTGGTTGAATGTTATTAGAGTGTAATTGACCATTACAAATAATGACTTCAGAAATTTTTCCTTGCCAGTCATTGAGTTCATCAATTATGTCACACACTGACCGCTCCGAATAATCGCTGACAAAATGGCTTATCTTGTCTGTGTTTGCGTAATTGATTGCGCACTGGCTAATGCTGATGATAGTGCTTATCTGTAGGTTTGATTGATATTTCTCAATCATGGCTTGTCCAATAGCACTGCTTGCACCAATGATTAATACAGCAAGGTTATTTCTACTTTGCTCAGTCATCTGAGGGCCTCTTATTGTTTGCTGCCACGTTATTTTTTGGTAATTCACAGCTATTAGAAGTACAGCGAGATTGCCCGAGTATTAATTTTGAAATTGAATACCTGTTTTTGGCAAAAAACAAATAAACCCAATCAGCAAGTGGCTTTATCACAGGAAACCGAAGTATTTTTAGCCACTTATGCTTGTTAACTTGTTGCCATGCAGCAACAGTAACATCTAAGCCATAAATCATTGAGCCATCTTGCCATTGCGCATGCAAAATTAAATTTGCGGCTACAACATCAATTGAAGGGTACTGTTTTTCAAAATCAGGCATGTAGATGTCGGCAAAGTGTAATTTATTTTGCCCATTAAGCTCACGCAGGCGATCCATTTCAGCAACACACAGTGGGCAAGTACCATCATAAAATACGGTTAATTGAGTCATAAAAAATCAACAGAAGAAGCATGCTTCACTATACGACGCAGTAGACAAAAAAATTCACTTTAACGTGATATTTTTTCATCCCCCTTGTAGATTGGTCCATAGCTAGGTAGTTTGGTTGCAGTTTATCATTGGCAAGTTTAGGAATTTCCATGAGTAATTACAGCGCGTTAAAATCAAATGTAAATTTATTAGGACAATTATTAGGTCAAACAATCAAAGCTGCACAGGGTGACGCTATTTTAGCTAAAGTGGAGCAAATTCGAGCATTGTCTAAAGCCTCTCGCAGTGGTGATGGCCAAAGTCGCCATGAATTGATTGATTTGCTACATCAACTAACCGATGCTGAGTTACTTCCAGTTGCCCGTGCCTTTAATCAATTTTTAAATCTCGCTAATGTAGCCGAACAATTTCATACTATTTCACGGCAAAATGAAGCCAATAACCATCCATTACTTGATTCACTCAATACTATAGCAGCCAGCAATGTCAGTGCTGATGCAGTACAGCAAGCCATAGTTAATTTAAAAGTAGATTTAGTACTAACAGCGCACCCAACTGAGATTACGCGCCGTACTTTGGTAAATAAACATCGAGAATTAAACGATTGCTTGGTTGCTCTTGAGCTTGATAGTTTGTTGCCAAGTGAACAAGCTATTTTATTAAATCGCATTGAGCAACTCATTTGCCAAGCGTGGCATACCAATGAAATTCGCCAGCAACGCCCAACTCCAGTAGATGAAGCCAAGTGGGGATTTGCTGTGATTGAAAATAGCCTGTGGCAAGCTGTGCCAGACTTTTTAAGAGAATTTACAGACTTAGTCGATCATAAATTTAAGTTTTCATTACCACTTGATTACAACCCGATTGTATTTACTTCTTGGATGGGCGGTGACCGAGATGGAAACCCATTTGTAACGGCTAAAGTCACCAAAGAAGTGCTTGATTTGGGTCGTTGGATGGCGATTAACTTATATTTACGCGATATAGACAAATTGAGCGCTGAACTTTCGATGAATCAATGCGATAGTGAACTTGGTGAATTGACGGGGCATGCCCATGAACCTTATCGTTTTGTGATTAGTCAGCTACGCGACCAACTAAGAGAAACAGAGCATCACTTAACCGCAAAAATTAAAGGTCATAGCAGCGATGCAAAAGATATTATTACAAGTATTGACCAATTAAAACAACCGCTTGAAGCATGTTATCGTTCGTTGCACCATTCAAAAATGGGGGTCATTGCTGATGGACTACTGCTGGATGTATTGCGTCGAATACATTGTTTTGGCTTGTATTTAACTAAGCTTGATATTCGTCAAGACTCAGACAGACACAGTCAAGTCTTTGCTGAGCTAACAGACTATTTGGCAATTGGCGATTACAACGCTTGGTCTGAGCAACAAAAACAAACGTTTTTATTAACCGAACTGCAATCGAAGCGACCTCTTATTCCGCGCAATTGGCAACCTAGCAGCGATGTTCAAGAGGTAATTGATACGTGTAAAGTGATTGCTGAGACATCACAAGAACGCTTTGGTATTTATATTATTTCGATGGCCCGAAAAGCATCAGATGTACTCGCTGTCCATTTATTGTTAAAAGAAGCAGGCTGCCCTTATGTTTTACCTGTGGCGCCCTTGTTTGAAACGTTAGATGACTTAAATGCGGGACCTGCGGTCATCGAAACACTCTTTAATGAACCTTGGTATAAAAATCATGTTAAAAACCAACAGTATGTGATGATTGGTTATTCTGATTCAGCTAAAGATGCAGGTATGATGGCTGCCGGTTGGGCACAGTATGAAGCGATGGATAAACTGGTTCAGTTTAGTGAGCAGCAAGACATTGAACTTATTTTATTTCATGGCCGTGGCGGTACAGTGGGTCGTGGTGGTGCACCTGCAGCGCAAGCGCTTCGCTCGCAACCACCGGGTTCTTTAAAATCAGGCTTACGTGTTACAGAGCAAGGCGAAATGATCCGCTTTACATTTGGTTTGCCGCAAGTTGCGCAGCAAAGCTTAAGCTTATATGCCGGCGCTGTGCTTGAAAATAACCTGCTGCCGCCGCCAGAGCCACAAGCAAAATGGCAAGAAGTCATGGCCGTTATAAGCGCCGTATCGTGCGAGCATTATCGGGCGATAGTGCGTGAACACCAAGATTTTGTGCCTTATTTTAGAGCTGCAACGCCAGAGCAAGAGCTTGCTCAATTACCACTTGGCTCGCGCCCTGCCAAACGCAAAGCCAATGGTGGAGTTGAAAGTTTACGCGCTATTCCGTGGATTTTTGCTTGGAGTCAAAACCGCTTAATGTTGCCTGCGTGGTTAGGCGCGGCCGCGGGCTTAGTGGCTGCTGAAAAACAATTTGGCCCAGATGTACTCGCGCAAATGAACAAACAATGGCCATTTTTCCGTACTCGAATTGAAATGCTCGAAATGGTATTTTGTAAAGCCGATACTTGGTTGAGTGAGCATTACGACCATCACTTAGTGCCTAAAGAATTGCAACCATTGGGTGAAACATTGCGCAGCGAATTAACCGCAGCGGTAGAGCTGGTGCGTGGATATTGCCAAAATGGCGTTTTATTAGCTGCTCAACCTTGGGTGCAGCAATCCATTGAGCTGCGAAATCCGTATACTGACCCATTAAATGTATTGCAAGTAGAGTTATTGCGCCGCGCAAGGCGTGAATCGTTAGCTGAAGGCTGCGAAGTGAATCAAGCATTAATGATCACTATGGCAGGCATTGCAGCGGGGATGCGCAATACCGGTTAAGTATTTTTATTTTAGTGGCAGCTATAAAGTCGTTTTTCAGTATTTGGATTAATTATGTTTGCCACTTTCGAGTAATTATTTGGGGGCTTAATGAGTAAATTTAATACGCTAGATGAATTCGAGAGATATGTTATTGAAGAAAAAGGGACTGAGCGCCCTTTTAGCGGACAATACAATGATTTTTTTGTACAAGGACATTATTGCTGTAAACGCTGTAATGCACCGCTTTATCGTTCAGAACATAAGTTTTCATCCCATTGTGGTTGGCCAAGTTTTGATGATGAAATCGAAGGGGCAGTCGCACGAGTGCCTGATGCCGATGGCCGCAGAGTTGAAATTGTGTGTGCTAACTGCCAAGGTCATTTAGGCCATGTATTTGAGGGCGAACTTTTGACTGAAAAAAATATTCGCCATTGTGTTAATTCAGTTTCGATGACCTTTATTAGCGCTGATATACAAAGCCCCGATATACTTTCAGAGTAAAGACCGATCGGATAATTTATTATCTTAACTGTTACACGTTTATAGCATTCAAGTTAAGGGTTATAAATGTGTAACTTATGCTCTAAAGAATTCTATTTTAGTTAAAATAAGCTTTATATGCATATACAGCTCACCCGGTGTGACAATACTGTAATTTTTAACGCAGTGGTTTGTTATTGATTTATTAACTCACTCTTTTTTACTGTTTAGAGTATTGACTCTAATTCTTTTGTCGGTATTATAACCGCGCAAGTCAAAGGCAAGCCACTTGAAAAAGTAGTCACGCAAAGTTACAGATCTAAGGGGAAACCTATGATGGCTGAACTACCAAAGCATACGTATTTGAAATTTCTTTGTATTTGCCAATTCCCAGATTTTGTAGTTAAAAAGGTTGAGCAAAGATGTCCGAGATTATTACCAGCATTAGTTACGACTCATCACTTGATTTAGTGTTAGTAAAACTAACTGGCAGCGCCACTTCCACAGATGTAATCAACAATTATCATTTAATTATTAATTATGCTAACGAACGTCATTGTCGAAAGTTGCTAGTAGATGTGACTGAATTGCGTCATCGTTATGCCGCAGTTGAAGTCATTGATGTTATTTTAGCGATAAAACATGTATTAAAAGATTTTAAGTTAGCCCGTGTGGTTGGATTTGATGGTTATTTGCACGATTTATTGATTCAAAATGCGAAACGATTCGCGTTAAACGCCGAAAACTTTGAATGTTTTGAACAAGCAAAAATTTGGTTAGAAAAAGCCGCATAAGAGGTTTAATTTCGTCAAAAAATTACATACACTGTGCGGCCATAAAAAAAATGACAACAACTTATGAGCCAACTCAATTCACAGTCTTTGACGGTGGCAATCTTAGAACAACAAGATGAACTGATCTCAACTATCACGCAGCAGCGCGGTGTTTTACCGCGAGTTGATGTTGAACGTTTAATGCAGCAATACCAATGTACTTTTCTTCAATTACTTGAAGCGTTACTTCCGATAGCTGCAACATTTGCGAAACCTCCCATATCTGAATTTTATGTCGGTGCTATTGCAGTTGGCGAGCAGATCAATGGTTTTGGGGCATTGTATTTTGGTGCAAATTTGGAGTTTAACCATCAGGCATTAAGTTTGGTTGTTCATGCCGAGCAAGCTGCCCTTAATACGGCGTGGCTTAACGGTGAAAAAACAATTAGCGTATTGGCCATTACCGATGCGCCATGTGGTTACTGCCGTCAGTTTATTAATGAGTTAAATCAATCGAGTGACATCACCATTTTATTAGGTGGCGAACTAATTGCTTTTACTGAGTTTTTACCGCGCTCGTTTGGCCCAACTGATTTAGGTAATCACGAATCTTTTTTAAACAGTCGAGTTGCACGCCTTTGTGTGGTTGACACCGAATTTAAAGTACCGCAATTGGTCAGCCATGCTGAGCAAAGTTATGTGCCTTATACTAAAAATTACGCCAGTTGCATGATTGTTTGCCAAGACGGGAGTAAATACTATGGCCGCTATGCTGAAAATGCAGCTTATAGTCCAAGTTTATCGCCTTTACAAAGTGCAATAAGCCAATTGATTTTATCGGGTCAGAGTTTTGATAGTGAGACCATTAAAGCTGTATATCTTGCCCAAATGAAAGGGGCTGAAAATCAAACGGGTGTTGCAAAAGCTGTACTTGATAGCTTTGATTTTAACGTACCACTTTACTTTGTGGCATTAGAAACAGCCCAAAAGAATGACGTTAATCAAGTAGCTTAACAATAAAGCTATTTCTATGTTCTTCTTTATCTAAATACATGTGTTGATCGGCTAAATGTAATGCGTGATCGGGGTCATCATCTTCTTGAATTTGATGGCATCCGACACTCACCGAAACCATATATTTTAATAGTGGTTTATCAAGCAAGGTTTTAAAAACCGACATATCTTCAATCGCAATATCTGTAATTAAAACAAATTCATCGCCACCAAGGCGATAGGCTGAGTCATTCGGGTAAAGTGTATTAAGGGAGCTGGAAAATAACACTAATATTTCATCACCGATATTGTGGCCATATTTATCATTAGCATGCTTAAAGTTATTTAAATCAAAGTAATATAAAAAAGCTTGGTTAAATTGCTTAAGTTCGTAGTGCTCAAAAAAAGCTCTTCGGTTAAATAAACCGGTTAACTCATCATGGTAGGCTAAAAAGCGCAGCTCTTTTTCAAGTTTAATTCGTTGGTTAATTTCGCTATGTAATTGTTTAATTTTATTTAACCTACTTTTAGCAATCTTAAGCAGGCAATAGCACAGTAATATTAAACCGACATGTTTAATGGGGGTATCAAGTAAATTAAATAAAGGACTCATATCTAATAAAAATGAGTCTAAAATATCAAGGATTAAGCCAAAGCTAAAGACTGAAAATGAAAATATAAAGAATGGTTTTTTAACGCAGGCACAAATTTCGATAAAAAATGATAGGTAAATGCCAAACCAAATGATTTCTTCGTATTGGGCCCAGTTCACCTTTTGTTGCACTGATAGAAATATTGCGATTAATAAACTTAGCCATACTAAGGTATGTAAATGCCACTTACTCATTAGCTCAACTTAAACTTTTTGAAAGTGTAATGAGTATAGCGGCAATTTAAGTGTTAATTATTGATTGTTTAAAAGTATCTTAGCTGCCTCAATAACAACCGCGACACTTTTTACTTCAATTTCATGATGATCAACATTTGGAATTTCTTGGCGAGTACGATTGACCAATACACCTGCGACACATGCCGCTTTTAATCCAAGAGCTGCGCACATAGTAAATAATGTTGCCGATTCCATTTCATAATTCATTACGCCCAATTTTTGCCACTCTTCGCAGCTTCCTTGGAAGTTCTTTGGCACATAACCTGAAAAAGTGTCGTAACGCTCTTGACCAGGATAAAAGGTATCAGATGAAGCGGTGATCCCTATGTGATAAGCAATATTGAGTGACTCACACGCTTTTACCATTGCTTGAGTGGTAAAAAAGTCAGATACCGCAGGAAAAGATAGCGGCGCAAAATGCTGGCTTGCGCCATCGAGTCTGACTGATGCTTGGCTGATTAAGATATCACCCTCATTGATATGAGGCTGAATTGCACCCGTTGTACCAATACGCAAAAAAGTACGGATCCCAAGTTGCGCTAGTTCTTCAACTGCTATCGAAGTTGATGGCCCACCAATGCCTGTTGAGCAGACAATAATAGGTTTTGATGCCAATACACCAATATAGGCGTGAAACTCGCGAGTTTTCACTAAGCAGCGCGAATGCTCAAGTTGTGCTGCGATGCGTCCTGCGCGATCTGGGCAACCAGGAATAATGGCAAGGGTTGCGCCTTCAATATCGTGTTGGGTTAAACCTAAGTGAAAAACCGTTTTCATTCTAAGCCCTTAATGGTTGTCATGGGGTTGATTGATTGTGTAACACTATTTTTTAAAAGACAAAGCAGCCTATAAGGCCTGCTGTAAAAACAAAAACAGTGTGTTTGATTATATTTTAGGCTCGTTAAATAAAAATGATAAACAACGTTCCTATTAGACCCTTACTTTTAAAAGCAAGCTCGTATTGAGTACAGGACCTTTGTCCGCCTTAAAAAATTAAAAATTTATTTTTAATAAATAAATACATATTTTTCAATGTATTAAATTTAATTTTTGCTTTTATCAAACAAATTTTTATTTGCTTAAGTTTCACTTAAGCTGTTCTGAATACTCTTTTGTTATAGAAAAAGAGGTACTTATTATGAACTCACTCATTGCTCAATCTTCATTATCTTTTGCTGTTTCAAGCCCTTTGGCGACTCGGCTCGTATCTGCGTTTGGTGATCAAATGCCACGCACTGCAATCGAGAAGTTTATAGAGGGTGGTTTTTTTGATGCCTATGGTGCCACGCTTGAATCATTTTTACCTTTATTACTGCATTTTGATGCTGGCAATAATAAAGGCGCGGCATTAGGGCTTGGTAAGGCAAGTAAAGCGCTTTTTATTGAACAATATTTAACGCAGCCTATAGAACTTGCGCTTGGCAATGACGAAGTCGTGAGCCGTTCGCATATTGCTGAGCTTGGCAACTTATTTTCGTTAAGTCACCATGCCACAGTCCCACTGTTTATGGTTGTGGCGGTCGCCTTATATCAAGCAAAATTTCGTTATTTATGTTTTAGCGGCACTGAAAAAGTACGAGCAATATTGACTAAATACACAGTACCATTTTTGGTTCTTGGTGATGCGACATCAGATGCTTTAGGTGAAAAAGCAGCATTATGGGGCAGTTATTATCAACATAAACCACAAGTGTGTGTATTAGATTTGCAAAAAGTAGTGCAGTTAATTGAGGTCAATCCATTCCATTACAAAATGATGCAAAAATATACCGATGAAATTGCTCAGTTATTGCCAGAGGTGACTCAATTATGAGCTTGATAGATTCGATAAGCCAATTTGAAACTCGCATTGCGTTAGACGATGGTGAATGTCAATTAAGTTACGAACAACTGATAGAAGCCGTACATGTAAGGAGCCGCTTATTAACTCATTTAAACGTGCAAACTCTGGCACTACATATCGATAATTGCATTGAATGGATTTTGTTTGATTTAGCTGCGCAACAAGCGAATATCACAATTATCTCAGTGCCTTTATTTTTTACTGAAAGCCAAATTAAACATTTAATTGAGAGCTCAGCGGTCGATTGTTTTATCAGTGAGCAGATTAATAATGATATTTCGGCTGTCGGTAGTGAGGTGTTTGTTGGCTTTGGCCGCACTTTATTTATCGCACAATTAATGCAATCAGACTTTGGCATGCGACCTAATGGTACCCAAAAAGTCACCTTTACTTCTGGCTCTACCGGTTTACCAAAAGGGGTGTGCTTATCTGTTGAAAATCAGACAGTAGTGGCTCACTCATTAGTTGATGCTATCGCTTTAAAAGCGCCAAAACACCTTTGTTTATTACCCCTTTCGGTTTTGTTAGAAAATATCGCAGGGGTGTATGCGCCCTTATTGGCTGGTGGCACTGTGACGCTTGTATCCCTTGAAGCATTAGGTTTTAACGGTACTAAGCTGGTTGAGCCAAATAAACTCTTGATGAATATTAGCCGTGCTGAACCGAACTCTTTAATTTTAGTACCTGAACTGTTGCTGTTATTGGTCAATGCAATCAAGGCAGGTTGGACTACACCGACATCGTTGAAATTTATCGCTGTTGGTGGTGCAAAAGTCGCGTGTGATTTATTAGAAGAAGCCCACAGATTAGGTTTACCTGTTTATCAAGGCTATGGACTTTCGGAGTGTGGCTCGGTGGTGAGCCTAAATACGCCTTTGGATTGTAATCATGCCAGTGCAGGTAAAGTGCTGCCTCATTGTCAAGTATATGAAGTTGATGGTGAATTAGTTGTCTGTGGCAATTGCCACTTGGGATACCAAAACGATCCCGATTCTTGGTTTGCGCGAGAGTTCAAAACGGGAGATTTAGCTGTTATTAACGACGACTTTTTAATTATCAATGGTCGTAAAAAAAATCTGATTATTTCAAGCTTTGGTCGCAATATCGCCCCCGAATGGCCTGAAAGCTTATTGCAAGCGACCGGCCTTTTTTACCAAGCGGTTGTATTAGGTGAAGAAAGACCATTCTGTATTGCTTTGCTTGTACCAATTAAACCAATGGATGAGGCCAATCTGAGTGCTGCCATCAATAAAGTTAATGCACAATTACCCGATTACGCAAAAGTACGGGCGTATGAAGTACTCAATGCACCAATGAGTCAAATCGATAATCTTTATACCGCAAACAACCGACCAAAAAGAACAGAAATTGCTACGCATTTTGCGGCCCAAGTTAACGCCCTTTATGCATCTAAATCACAATGTGCTGAACCTGTTGGTTCTGCTTTGGAGTCATTATGAGTTTTTATCAAACACTAGTACAAAAAACACAGCAGTCGCAGCAATATCTTCTACAAGCACCGATTATTCAACGTTGTTTTGCAGGTCAATTTAGCATTGATGATTATGTCGCCTTTTTACAGCAGGCTTATCATCATGTTAAGCATACAACACCTTTATTAATGGCTGTTGGAAGTCGATTACCAGAATCCAAAGAATGGCTGCGAAATGAAGTTGCAGAATATATTGAAGAAGAACTTGGCCATCAAGAATGGGTATTAAACGATATTGCAGCTTGTGGTTATGATAAAGAACAAGCACGTAAGTCAACGCCATTATTTGCGACCGAATTAATGGTATCGTATGCGTATGATTGTGTGAGCAGAATTAATCCGCTGTGCTTTTTTGGCATGGTGCATGTGCTTGAAGGCACCAGTATCGCATTAGCCGATAACGCCGCTGCGCAGGTGCAAAACCGTCTTCAGCTTCCAAATAAAGCATTTAGCTATTTACGTTCCCATGGTGCATTAGATCAAGATCACGTTAAGTTCTTTATTAGTTTAATGGATAAAATTACAGACCCATCTGAGCAACAACTGATCATTAAAAGTGCAAATGCCTTTTATCATTTATATGGTGATATGTTTCGAAGCTTAGACCCGCTTCACGGTTTAACTGCAACTAAACAGGTCAATGCTGATTGTGAGGTGTCATTATGATGTCAAAATCACCTTTATGTGTATTGACTGGCGCAAGCGGTGGCATTGGCCAAGCAATGGCTGCAGCACTTCATGATCAAGGTTATCGTTTGTTATTGGTGGGCCGCAATGAACTAAAACTGGCACAACTTTCTAAAAGTTTGGGTAATCAACATAGCTATATTACGGCCGATTTAGCAACGATAGAAGGGCGAGATGCTTTGGTACATAAAGCGCAAAAGTTAGGTGGTGCTTCGGTACTTATTAACAATGCCGGCGTGAATCAAATGGCCAGTTTTGATCATCAAAGTGCGGTTGATATCTCAAAAACTCTTGAAATGAATCTATTGGTACCGATGTTATTAACTCAAGCGTTTTTGGCACAATTATCACAAAAAGACAGTGCAACAATTGTTAATGTTGGCAGTGCGTTTGGCAGTATTGGTTTTCCATATTATGCGAGTTATTGCGCGAGTAAGTTTGGTCTACGTGGGTTTACTGAAGCGCTTAAAAGAGAACTCAGTGATAAACCGATTGATGTGCTTTATCTTGCGCCAAGGGCAACCGATACCCAAATTAATGGTGTGCTGGAACGGGCTATGAATACTGCTCTTGGCAATCACATGGATAGCCCTGAGCTAGTGGCAAAACAACTAGTAAAACAACTCAATAGCAGAATTGCACGCACTGTTATTGGTTTTCCTGAGCGATTTTTTGCCAAGCTTAATGGTATTTTTCCAAGCTTAGTTGATAACGCTATTTCAAAAAAACTAGTCATTATGAAACAAGTAATGAAACAAACAAATAAAGGTGCCCAACATGAAATTCTATAAAAAATTAACATTAGCCGGTTGTCTGCTTGTTTTGTTTGCATCAAATTCACACGCAGCGATGGAGGATGAGTTGTTAGCATTACAGCATCAATGGGCAAAAGTGAATTATCAATTAGCAGATAAAGCACAAGAGCAAGCGTTTGAGGGGCTGATAAGCGACATCGAACAATATCAAAAGACTTATGCCGATAAAGCTGAAGGGTATATTTGGCTTGGCATTATTAAATCAAGTTTTGCGGGAGCAAAGGGTGGTATTAGTGCACTCGGTTTAGCAAAAGAGGCAAAATCAGCACTCGAAACTGCACTTAGTATTAATCCAAATGCGCTTGATGGCTCTGCTTACACTAGTTTAGGTACGTTATACAGTAAGGTCCCTGGTTGGCCTCTTG
Organism: Pseudoalteromonas tunicata; assembly: GCF_002310815.1. NCBI lineage: Bacteria > Pseudomonadati > Pseudomonadota > Gammaproteobacteria > Alteromonadales > Pseudoalteromonadaceae > Pseudoalteromonas > Pseudoalteromonas tunicata. Next base: position 716,745 of record NZ_CP011033.1, read on the forward strand.
GTTTCGGTGATGATAAAAAAGCCGAGGATCTACTCAAAAAAGCACTGACGATAAATCCAAAAGGCATTGATCCTAATTACTTTTATGGACAATACCTTTATGATGATAAACAATACTCAGATGCTAAAAAATATCTTGAAATTGCTCATAATGCAGCTCCTCGGGTTGATCGTCCGTTAGCGGACCAATATCGTCAACATGAAATTGCTCAATTGTTAGATAAAGTAGAGAAAAAACTTAAGAAGAAAAAATGAGAGTACTGATAGTCGAAGATGATCAATTACTTGCGCAAGGCTTATTACACACTTTGCGCCATGAAGGGTACAGTGCTGATCACTGTGCTACAGCTAAATCAGCCTTGTTTGCTATTGATATGGCAGAAGCTGATTTGATCATCTTAGATTTAGGCTTGCCTGATATGGATGGTTTGGCATTACTCAAACAAGTTAGAAAAAAATATGCAACACTGCCTGTGCTGGTATTAACTGCACGTGATGGCACCGATGATAAAATAAAAGGGCTTGATTTAGGAGCCGATGATTATTTAGCTAAACCCTTTGAAGTGACGGAATTGCTCGCTCGTTTGCGGGTAATGACGCGGCGCATCGGCAAATTTGCAAGCTCTACGTTAGAAGTGGGTGATGTTGCACTTAATTTAGCTGCGAACACGGTTGTTTCAGCGGGTACTGGACTTGAATTGCCCCGTAAAGAATACATGGTACTAAAGGCGTTAATGGAGCATCCAGGTCGAATACAATCGCGAGAGCAACTTGAAACTAAGTTGTATCAATGGGGTGAAGAGGTCAGTAGTAACGCGGTCGAAGTTCATATCCACCATTTGCGAAAAAAACTGCCTGAAGGATTTATTAAAACGGTAAGAGGTATCGGATACATTGTTGGCAAAGCATAATGTCAATTCGTAATTACTTGTTGATGATCATTCTATCAAGCATTGTACTAGTGTGTTTTGGTGCTGCGATAGAAGGTTATAAATCAAGTATGAAGCAGGCTGATGCCTTGTTTGATCAAGAGCTTGAGTCTATTGCAACTGTCATGGTTCAACTAGGTTCAAAGAGCCTCGCTGCTGAGCAAAACGCTATTGACCCAAGTATATTTACAAATTATGCGATTCAAGTGTGGCAACAAGAACAACTTAAACTTAATTTATCCCCTTATCAGGCCACCACACCGATTGCAAAATTTATTGCTGGTTTTGATTATGCCAATTTTGCGGGGCAACGCTGGCGAACTTACAGTTATCCAAGCGAGTTTGGCTGGATTTTAGTCGCTCAGCCGCAAAAATACCGTTTTGAATTAGCTGAAAGCATGACATTAGCAGCCGTGACACCTCTTATTGTTAGCATGCCTTTTTTAGCGTTACTGATAAGTTTTACTGTTAAACAAAGCTTAAAGCCGTTAAAGCAATTAACCGAAACATTAAACGCAAAACAAGCAGATGACTTGTGCGCGATAGAAGTACCCCGCCAAAGTATTGAGCTGATCCCAGTAGTTAACACATTAAATCACTTATTAGAGCGAGTAGAGGGCGCGTATTTACGGGAAAAACATTTTGCGTCCGATGCGGCGCATGAACTGCGCACACCGCTCAGTATTTTAAAAGTTTCATTGCATAATTTGATGGCTCAAACAGGCCCCTCATCTGATAATTTAGCTGCACTTGATGCAGGTATTGAGCGAATGTCTCATATTGTTGAGCAAATATTATTATTAAATCGGACTCACCCTGATCAATTCAAACGCAGTTTTACAGTGCTTGCTTTGACACCGCTAGTGCAAGAGGTAGTGAGTGATCTTTATCCGCAGATACTTGAAAAAGATCATGAAATTAGCTTTAGTGGTGAAGACCTCAAAATGCGAGCGGATGCCTTTACCTTTAAAACGTTATTACAGAACCTGATTGGGAATGCGATTAAATATACTCCTGATCAAGGCAAAATAAGTGTTACATTACAGTATGATGCCCATGATATTGTGTTGACCGTATCAGATTCAGGTCCTGGGATCGCACCCAGTGAGCGAGACCGAATTTTTGATAGATTTTATCGTGTTGGTGGTGATCAACATCAATCACAAGTGATAGGCTGTGGCTTAGGGCTCAGCATTGTAAAACATATTGCTGATTTATATCAGGCCAAAATAGCATTAGCCCAAAGTGAATGGGGTGGTTTGGCAATTTCGTTACGATTTACACAGGACATACAATTTAAGGAAAAAACGTTTGTTTAGGTTTTTGTGCAGATATTTATCTTGGGCGGCAGCACTATTGATGTGCTCCTTTGTATTTGCTGAAAATAGTGTAGAGATAACCCTAAAAGACCATTTGTTTTATCCAAGTCGCATTGAGGTTCCTGCATTTAAAAAAGTAAAACTTATTATTCATAACCAAGATGATACGCCAGAAGAATTTGATAGTTTTGATTTGAACCGCGAAAAAGTTATTTTTGCCAAACGTAAAGTGGTTATTTTTATCGGCCCGCTGCAACCGGGTGAATACCACTTTTTTGGCGAGTATGCGCCAAATACAGCGCAAGGTACTGTAGTTGCTGTTGAACTGGAGCAACCTTGATGCTACTTAATACTGTGATTATCGCCTTGAGTGACGCGTTACCAATTTTTATATTGTTAGTGATAAATTTGGTTTATGCAGAACGGTATTTGACAACGCAATTAGCCCAACGTTTTACTTACACTTACCTTTGGTTTGTATACATGAGTGCCTTGCTTGGCATTATTGCTGGAGGCGTTTATGTTTATTTTAGTGTGGATTTGAGCGAGTTATTTGATAACACAGGCTTGGAGCTTAGTGCGATAGTGCTGCGTTTGCTAATTTACAGCTGTGGTATAGCTGCACTGAGTGTTCGGCCGATACATGGTAATGGTGCTTTGTATGCTTTGGTTTTATTAAACCTGTCATGGATTTTTGCGATAGCACTTAATGGCAGTAATTTCTTTATTTATATGGTGGGTTATTGGTCACAGGTAGATGCATTACAGTCGCTGGTGATTGGTGCCGTTTTGGGCTTAGGTGTTTGCATCAGCTTTAGTATTTTATTTTATTTTTTATTACGCCATGTTACTCGAAAATCGACACCAATCATTTTAATTATGCTGTGTTTGCATTTAAGCGGCCAAGCACTGCCAGCGATGAATTTACTTGTTCAAATCGATATTTTTAATGCGACCGAAATTATGTGGGATTGGAGCCAATTTATTGAAGAAGATTCAGAGGTTGGCCGACTATTCAAAGCATTGATAGGTTATGAAGCGCGCCCTTCGCAAATGGAAGTGGTGTGTTATTTACTCTTTAGTTTAACTCCGGTAATGATGTTATGGCGAAAAACAATGGATCCCCGTCCAGAGGTGTTGCAATGAAAGTGCTGAGGTGGTGCTACTCGCTTTTGCTATTAAATATAAGCTCAATCGCTTTAGCAGACGGAATGGTGGTTGATAAAGTTTATCACCCTTATGTAATGCCTAACGAGCAAGAAGTCGAATGGCGTTTGTTATCAAGACAAAACGATGAGGCAAATTTTTTATTTCAGCGCCTCGGTTATGGTTATGCGGTAACCGATAATGTTGCAATTGAAGGCTATTTAATCGGCCAAAGGGATCATGGTGATGATTATGGTCTTCATGCTTATGAATTGGAGGTTCGTTGGCAATTGGTTGAACAAGGGCAGTATTGGGCAGATTGGGGGGCTTTATTTGAATTAGAAAAACAACACCAAGTTGATAACTGGGAGTTGTCCTCAGGTTTATTGTTTGAAAAAGAGATTTATCAAACCAGTCTGACGATGAATTTATTCTTGATTTATGAATGGGGTGAAACCATTCAAGAAGAAATAGAAACCGAATTTAGAGCGCAATACCGTTATCGTTGGTTACCGCAATTTCAACCCTCAATTGAACTCTATATGGGGGAGGATTTTATCGGCATTGGGCCTGGTTTTATGGGATTACAACGTTTTAGCGGATTAAAGCAATTAAAGTGGGAAGCTGGGTTTATCAGTGAGCTTGGCCATCAAGGTAAAGATCACAGTTTTAGAATTGCATTGGAATACGAGTTTTAATAAGTTTAAGTTCTGAATAAGAGATTTATTGTTCAGTATTTTAAGGTTGTTCAAAACAGTAGCTCTGCGTTTTGCATAAGTTATAAGCGTATCGTCTTAATAAAAAAACACCGAACTTACGGTGTTTTTTTATATTTAACCTCATTATTAATAAAATATTTTCCAACGCATTGAATTAAAGGAATATTTAAGTGATTTATCTCGTTCCTGAGATAGATTTATTATCCTGTATTGAGGTTATTTAGATGTAGTTTAAACAAGTCTTTTTTTTTCCTCTTCACATAACTTGTGTGTACTTATTGCTAGGATTTTGTCATTTGTCAGATTTGAGTCATGGTTTATTGATAGGTGTTCGATACTGTTATTTTAGCTGCAACATAAATATTTTTTGCTTTAATAAACGGATAGTTAGAAGTTTATGCAAGCATTACGAATAGAAAACCACTTTTTAATAAAAATTGGTTCAAGTCATATTTGACTTCACTGGTGATAAGCGATATTGCTTGGTCTAGCGAAAAAGAGACGTTTTTAGTCGAAGATAAAATCGATAAATTTCAGTCTAAACTTTTTATTAACTAATTGATTTAAATTAAATTAGTTATTTTTAAATTTAAAACGCATTATTTAAAAGTATTAATAAACAAAGCTTGTTTAGCCCGTTTGTAACTTTCATGGCATAAAATTAATTTGTTTTATGTTTGCATAATTAGTCGTGAAGAGCAGATTAAATTGTTTCGTTATTTTTAAATGATGCGCATATTTGGAGAAAAGTATGAAGCGTAATTGGCAAGAAGTTAAAACAAAGTTTTCACAATGTTTATGTCCACCAGGTAATGGTGTCTTTACTGTCAATACAGCACAAGAGCGAAAAGCTGCTTTGCATCAAACTTTATTTGGCCAAACTGACAATATTCAAGCGCTATGGCTTGATTCTTTAGACACATTACCACAAAGCACTCACAAAGCCGTGATGCTCGGCATTAGCTCCGATTGTGGCGGGGGTATTTTACGTGGTGCAAACTGGGGGCCGCTATTTTTGCGCAGTACCCTAATGGAGCAACAGCCTAATTCGGTGAGTTTTGATTTGGGCGATATTCGAGTCATTCCTCATTTATTGCACGATAAGTATCTAAATGATGCCACGATTGAAAATTGTCAAAAAGCGCTTTATCAGAGTACTGACGCTGCATATCCAGTGAGTCCACTTTCTATCACCGAAGATATCTGCGATGATTTTTATGATCAATTCCCAGAAAAAGGGATATTTGGTATTGGTGGCGATCACTCTATTAGCTACCCGTTAACTAAAGCATATTTAAAAGCAAAACGTGAGCGCGGCATTCGTACTGCTATTATTCATTTTGATGCGCATACCGATTTACTGGTAGAACGCTTGGGAATAGATTTGTGTTTTGGTTCTTGGTGCACTCACATACTTGAGTATTTACCTGCACCACAGTATTTAATTCAATTTGGTATTCGTTCAAGCGGAAAGCCAAAAGCGCATTGGGAATCGACATTTGGCATTAAACAGCACTGGGCAAATGAAATTCGTGAGCGCGGTGCTGCCGCAATTGTTGCACAAGTGATTACACAACTAAAAGCTGACAAGGTCGATGAGCTTTATGTGAGTTTTGATATTGATGCACTCGATGCCTCTTTTGCTTCTGCGACTGGTACACCTGAATACGATGGTATGACACCAGACGAAGCATTACTGATTTTAGCTGAACTGGCTAAGGAGTTTCCAATTACAGGTGCTGATATGATGGAAATTGCACCATTTACAGACAGTTCATTACAAGGAAAAGTCAGTTCAGATAATACGCTACGTGAAGGCGCAAAAATTTCAGCCTTTTTAATCGATGCAATGAATAAATAACTATGAAAAAGCAAAGTCCGTTAATACAAACAATTAAAGAATTACTCAAAAATGAGCAAGTTAGAAGCCATTATGAGCTTTCCTATTATTTGGCTGAACGTGGCTTTGATAATGTAAGCCAACCGCAAATATCACGGATCCTAAATCAATTAGGCGCCGTGAGTATTAAAAATGCACAAGGGCAGGCTGTTTATGTCTTACAGCGAGAATTAATGATGCCAACACTTGATACCGAAGTGGGGGAGCTTGTCATTGAAGTGCACCACAATGAAGCATTAGTTGTGGTGCAAACTCTGCCTGGTGCTGCAGATATTATCTCTAGAGTGCTCGAAAAACAAAGTAAAAAACTCCACATTTTAGCCGCGATTGCAGGTGATGACAGCGTAATGATTTTGCCAAATAAAATAGACGGTATTGACTTGTTAGTTAAAAAAATTAGGCAGATTTTTGCTGTTAACCTCTAAAATACACTGAGAGATATTTAAAATATAAATCAATCTGTTAGAAGGTTGGTTCATTCCTTTGTCTTATTGTTTTTTTCACAATACTCTTCCATACTTGAATACTCGTCTGTTTAACAACAAGTTGTGCCCATTTTTAGTGATTATCGTGTCAAATAATCGTAATTAACGGTTTTTCACGACAAGTTTATTTTAGGGGCTTAGCTTTTTTCTCATATTTCAGGGCTTACTATGCGTCGTAATCAAACAACCATCAATGAAGAAGTTGTTTTTAATGCCAATGAACAATTAATTTCAATCACGGATCCTCGGGGTGTGATCACCTATGCCAATGAAGGCTTTTGTCGCGTAGCAGGTTATACCGCGGATGAATTAATTGGAAAAAATCATAATATTGTCCGCCATCCCGATATGCCTAAAGCCGCTTTTAAAGATTTATGGGATTGTTTAAAAGCTGAAAAACCTTGGCGAGGTGCGGTAAAAAATCGTTGTAAAGATGGCCGTTACTACTGGGTTGATGCGTTTGTGACCCCTATGTATGAAAACAACAAATTGACAGGTTTTCAATCTGTTAGAACGGTACTAAAGCCAGATTTTAAGCGTGCAGCAACCCAGATGTATGCAAATCTGCAGGCAGATAAAAGTGGTTTACCTAAATTAACCTTAATGCAAAAACATACCTTGTGTGTATTACTCAGTGCATTAGTTGTGTATAGCGCCTTTCACCTCCCCTGGCTTATGCTGTGCTTACCTGTAATTTTTTATCTCATTTATCAACAAGAGGTTTTTAAAACCCCGCATTATTTTAATCAATTAGCGCATCGCTATGACAGTGTATCTCGATTTATTTTTAGCGGTGACAGCGCCCATAGCTTTGCTGATTTTCACATCAAAATTAATGAAGCGAAAGTAAATACCATTTTGGGTCGATTAGAAGATAATGCCGCTAAATTGCGCAGCGCAACAGAGTTATTAAACAATGCGGCAAATTCGACTATTGCAGGGGTACAAGATGAATCGGATCAGTTGCATCAAGTATCAAGTGCGGTTGAAGAAATGGTCGCCACAATTACAGAAGTCGCCAGCAATACGGTAACTACAGCCGAAAAGTCTAAATCTGCACAAGCGTCTTGTAATACCGCAAAGCTCTCGATGACAAAAACCATGAGCCAAGTATCGGCACTCGCTGTTGAAGTTGCAAAGTCTGCAAATTCAGCTCAGCAACTTTCTGAGGAAGCTGAGAAAATTGGTGGAATAATGCAAGAAATCCAAGGAATTGCAGACCAAACAAATTTACTTGCTCTTAATGCTGCAATAGAAGCAGCACGAGCAGGCGATCATGGTCGAGGTTTTTCAGTGGTAGCAGACGAAGTACGCGCTCTTTCGAGTCGGACACGAAGTGCAACGGAGCAAATACATAGCTCGATCACCGAAATCCAAAATACGTTAATTGCTTGGTCTAAGGTAATGGCTGAAGGAAAGCAATCTGCAGAAAGTTGTGTCGAAGATACTAAGCAGACTCAGATAGTTATTGACTCAGTGTACGATGCGATCAGCGATATTTCTGATTTAGCGATTCAAATTTCAACCGCATCAGAAGAACAAAGTATGGTTGCAGGTGAAATAAGCCAAAATATCTTAAATATTAGTGATTTATCACAAAATAATTTAGTACAAGCAGAATTATTGTTAGCTGAAAATAGTAAAATTGAATCACAAGCACGTGAGTTTGAACGAATTAGACGCTCATTTGAGGCATAATGACACTGTTTTATTAAATCAATCCTGATGATTTTATGAATCGATGGAGTATATCTGTTTACTCAAGCTATACTTTATCGATATTAATTATCAGGTACTTAAACCTGATTGCAACGGATGAGACAGTCAGGTTATGCCTTTTATTCTGGGATTTTTTATTGTTTTTGCTTTGAGTTCATATGCGGAACAACCTTCATCTGAACGGCTTGAAAAGCCACTTATACTTGCTACCACAGCATATATTCCCCCCTATGTAATTGAATCAAATGAAAGAGGCATTCAATTATCAATTATTCGCGGTGCTTTTGATTTAGGACAGTTAGGCGCTTTTAAAGTTGAATTTATGTCGAATAAACGAATGGTTGCCTCATTGCTCAATGGCGAAGTGGATATGACAATTAACGCGCCAGATAATATTGAAGGTATTTATTATAGCGAACCTGTGCTTTATTACGAAAATGTAGCTGTAGCACTAAAAAATAAGAATCTAGACCTACGTTCTTCTGCTAACTTTAATGGTTTAAGTGTCTTTGCCTTTCAAAATGCGGCTAGTTTTTTGGGTAAAGATTTCTCTTTATCAATTAATAAAATGAAGAGCTACGATGAAGTAGTTAATCAAATGGCCCAGATTGACCATCTGATGAAAGGCTGGGTTGATGTTATTGTGATCGAAAAAAGAGTGTTTAACTTTTATTTAGAAGAATATAAAAAAACACATCGAGTAGACGAAGTATCAATTTTCACTATTTTTGGTCAAGCACCGAGGCCAATGGCGTTTAGAGATAAAATACTCAGAGATAAATTTAATGTTTTTTTGCTTCAATTTAAACAGTCATTAGAATACAGCGCAATGCTTGATAGTCCAACAAATTTGTAACTAGTTCATTTATATAAGTTAATAGTAAAACTGCAAATTTGTTGCATCGCAAAGCTTTATTAGCAATGATTGAATAACTATTTTAGGAGTTATCTGGATGAAAATGCGCGCTATTCAATATGGCTTATGTTTATTTGCAAGTTTGAGTTTTTTTGCTAATGCAATGCAGCCACCTACCAAGCAACAAATTGAAAAATATCGTTTAAATGGCCAGCTTGAGCAGCGAATTACTGATGCGCAAAAGTTTGGTAACTTCAAAATTTCGCCTCATTTACTGATTGAAAGTAATCAAAGACTGAAAAATCAAATGAATGGTGTGACCACTGATTCAGCACAAAGCACCACTCGCTTGCCTTGGCATCGCGGTTTACCAGCAGAGGGCACAGTTAAAACCTTTACTCTTTTATTAGACTTTTCAGACGCTCCAGCACCCGACCACCAAACAAAAGAAGTAATAACGAACCATATTTATGGCGAAGGCTTAGCAGAGCGTTACCCAAATGAAAGCTTAACCAAGTTTTATCAGCGCTCTTCTTACAATAAGCTCAATATTACTGGTGATGTAATTGGTTGGTATCGCATCAGTAAACCTCGCTCAAGTTATAGTGAAAGACCTGATGCGGATGAAATGATTAAAGAAGCTTTGCGTTATTACGCTGATCAAGGTCATGATTTTAGTCAGTATGATAACGATAATGATGGTTATATCGATTATTTTTCGGTTGTATGGACCGGAGAGATTGGTGAATGGGCAACACTTTGGTGGGGCTGGCAAAGTTCGATGTACGATCCAGATTTTTTACTGTCAAATAAACAATTAAGTGCATTTTCTTGGCAATGGTTAAGTTCAAACAATGCAACAGATGATTTTGATCCATTGACCTTAATTCATGAAACAGGTCATGGGTTAGGCCTACCTGATTTTTATGATTACGATCCTGATATTGGGCCTGATGGCGGCACTGGTGGTATGGACATGATGGATGGCACATGGGGCGACCATGGTGCATTTTCAAAGTTTGTATTAGGTTGGATTACACCTCAGGTTGTAGGCGCAGGGCAAAAACAGGTCACCTTACAACCAAGTAGCAGCTCTGAAGATGCATTAATTATTATGCCAGAGCTCACTATAGATAAGCCTTTTTCAGAATATTTTGTAGTGCAAAACCGCGACCAGCTCTTAAATGATAAACCTCTGCCAACATCAGGTGTGCTTATTTGGCATGTGGATGCTGATATTAATGATTTTGGTTTTGTTAAAGACAATAGTTTTACTGATACCAAGCTTATTCGTTTAATGGAAGCCGATGGTTTGGAGCAAATAGAAAAGAACTTCGGTGCAGATAGTGGTGATTATTACCAGCCAGGCAAAGAGTTTACGACCACGTCAATACCAAATAGCCAAGGTTACTTAGCAGGCTCTGGTGTTGAGATTAAACAAATTACTAAATCCGGTAAAAATGTCAGTTTTTCAGCCGGTATCGCTGATATTCCGAGTATTAACTTAACTGGAATAGAACCTTTTTCAGTGTTAAATAGCGAACAAACATTAACTGCTCAAATAGCTTCAAACTCAGTTATTACTTCCGTTTCGTTTTATATTAATGACCAATTAATGGTAGAGGACAGCTCTGCTCCATACGAATTATTGATTAAAAGTAATCAGCTTGAATTTGGCGAGCTGAAAATTTCCGCTTCGGTATTAACGCAAAATAACCTTAAAAATGCGACTGCAATGCAAGTGATCAATCTGCCTGCATCTGAAGTACATTTAGTTGTCAGCCTCAATCAAGGTAATTCAGCAAGTTTAATGGCTGAAAATTTAGTGAAGAATGGCAAAACGGTTTTTTCTGTTAAAGACTTCCCTGTTATTAATCCGAGCCAAGTGCCGGTGGTATTTGTTGATAATACTGCAGTAAATGATGCATTAAGCGAGGAGCAAGCTCAGCGTATTAATGATTATATTAACGCAGGTGGCCATTTGTTTTATGAGAACTTTGATTTTTATCGGGCAAATGGCAGCGGATTTGAACAATTCACCAATAATGTTAAAATAAGCAGAACTGGCCAATGGTCACAAGATGCTGCTAAATTAGTGGGAGCTGAAAATAGTGTTGTTTTTGGCTTAGAATACGAACCTGAATATACCAATGATTATATTTTATATGTTGGTTTAGCAAGCACGGCCAGTGATGCACAGTCAATCTGGCAAGTTGATGGATTAGGTTGGGATGTGGCTGTTGCAAGCAGTATTGGTGCGGGTAAAATTATTGCATCATCGGCTCGTTTTAGTGAAATACCAGCTAGTTTACAACAAGTTGTAATGAGCAATTACCTTGATTATTTTACCGGTGATGCAAATACACTTAATGCCAAAGTCCGTTTTGACTCACCTGAGATTGCTCATAATGAACAAGACGCTACGCTGAGTGTAATCTTAAAAAGAAACTTTGATGATGGTACCAACAGTGAAGTATTACTAGCACTTGAGTCAATCAGTGCTACAGAGGGGGTCGATTTCCAACCATTAACTCAATCAAGTGTTACATTTGCGGCTGGTTCTCTTGAACAAGTGGTGGCAATTACGATTAATGATAATCAGCAGGCAGATGGCGATAGACACTTTAATATTGTTATGTCTGGTGAAAATACTTCTAGTCAAAACCGAGTGAAAGTGACGCTGGTTGATAATGAAAACCGTGGTGTGGTGAGATTCGAGAAAAGCAACCTTACTGTAGCTGAAAACAGTGGCACTTTTGATATTGTGGTGCAAAGGCTTAATGGTAGCGATGATGAACTGCTTTTTTTAATTGAATCTTTAAATGGCACCGCTGTTGCCGGTACCGATTTTGAAAGTCTGAGCCAAGTGGTAAAATTTAGTGCCGGTGAAGAGACTAAAATTATTACTGTATCAATTAAAGATAATACGGTGGTGGATAGTGATCGTAAGTTTAAATTAGAGCTGTTTAGCGATTATTTAATGGGTGAGAACCAGCAGTTAGAAATTACTATTAGTAATGATGATGTTGCCCCCCCTGTTGTTGTTCCACCGACGAATGAAAAAGGTTCATCAGGTGGCTCATTATGGCTTATGTTGCTAGTTTTATTAGGCTTTAACTTGGTCAGAAAGCAAAACTGAAAATAAAAGATTAATAAAAGGCCCATCAATGAGATGGGCCTTTTTTTCATTAAGCAAAAATAGCGACGGTTTGCCTTGAGAGCGCAAGTAACTGGCCATCTTCAGACCAAATTTTAGCATCCTCAATCGCATAACCATCAGAACTATGATGCGTTATGGCTTCAAAACCAATCCAAGCATCATTATTAAGCTTAGGTTCGACCAAAAATTCAATATACCAAGACATAGAACTGGCTGGAGCGGGCATCTTGAACATCTGCAGCATGGTAGGTGGCCATGAATCTGTCAGTGCTAAGATATGGCTTGGCGACAAATGAGCGGGAGCATGTTTAAATTTCATCCAACCACCAAGATTGTGACTTGTTGCCCCAGAAAATGGCATTGCACCTTGCTGCGGGTTTAGATCAATGTGTTGAAAAAACTCAGGAGTGATCCCTGTTTGATGACCAATAACATGATCTTTATTTGGTTTACCAAGCGATATAATGTCGCTATTGTTGACTGCTAAATTCGAGGCTCGATTTTTTGCAAAACAAAGTTGAGCAATAACACACACTTGTTCATTTTGAATCGCTTTAGCTAGGATTTGGCATGAATTTTTTCCTAGGCGTAAAACCTCAATTTCGATTGTAAAATCCTGTTCAGCCAGCAAAGGGCCAACAAAATTGGTACTCATAGAGAGTAGACGAAAGTTATCGGTTAATTTTTTTTTCGCTGCTTGCAATAATAAAGCTGCCGAAAGCCCACCAAAAGCAGTACGACCTTGGCACCAGTTACTAGGAAATTGCAGCGCTGTTTTTTCGTTGGCAGTATCGACTTGGGATAAAAGTTGGTCAAAAAGCATGTTGTTCTCACTATGACGCTAAAAAGATGTGTTGTTATAGCACAAAATAAAAAGGTCAGACCAGTTTAAGGGGGCTAATTAAGCTTAATAAAACATCGTTTATGGGCCTTTTTTAACTTTAAATGTATTAAATTGCAAAAAAAGCACTTTTTTTAAAAAAAATTTAGTATCTGCTATTGAATTCAACCCCACGCACCCCTATTAACTAGTCAACAACCGAATTAACAAAGTTTTTTGATGTAGGAGAAGATTCATGGGTAAAATTATTGGAATCGATTTAGGTACGACGAATTCGTGTGTATCAGTTTTAGAAGGTGGTAAGCCACGCGTAATCGAGAATTCGGAAGGCGACCGTACAACTCCATCAATCATCGCATATACAGCTGATGGTGAAACGTTAGTAGGTCAACCGGCAAAACGCCAAGCGGTTACAAACCCACAAAATACATTATTTGCGATTAAACGTTTAATTGGCCGTCGTTTTGAAGACGAAGAAGTACAACGTGATATCGCTATCATGCCATTCAAAATTGTTAAAGCAGACAATGGTGATGCATGGGTAGAAGCGCGTGGTGAAAAACGTGCCGCGCCACAAATTTCTGCTGAAGTTTTGAAAAAAATGAAGAAAACAGCAGAAGATTATTTAGGTGAGCCGGTTACTGAAGCAGTAATCACAGTGCCTGCTTATTTCAACGATTCACAACGTCAAGCAACAAAAGATGCAGGTCGTATCGCGGGTCTTGAAGTTAAACGTATTATCAATGAGCCTACAGCGGCTGCACTTGCTTATGGTATTGAGCGTAAGCAAGGTGATAATGTTGTTGCTGTTTATGACTTAGGTGGTGGTACGTTCGATATTTCAATCATTGAAATTGATGATGTTGAAGGCGAGCAAACGTTTGAAGTACTTGCTACAAACGGTGATACACACTTAGGTGGTGAAGATTTCGATAACCGTGTTATCAATTACTTAGTAACTGAATTCAAGAAAGATCAAGGCATTGACCTTAAAAATGATCCACTTGCAATGCAACGTGTTAAAGAAGCTGCTGAAAAAGCTAAAATTGAATTGTCATCAGCTCAATCTACAGAAGTAAATCTTCCGTATGTAACTGCTGATGCAACAGGTCCTAAGCATATGAACGTGAAATTATCACGCGCTAAGCTTGAGTCTTTAGTTGAAGATTTAGTATTAAAATCACTTGAGCCACTTAAAAAAGCACTTGCAGATGCAGATCTTTCAGTAAGTGAAGTGAATGACATTATCCTTGTGGGTGGTCAAACACGTATGCCTATGGTGCAAAAAGCAGTTGCTGACTTCTTTGGTAAAGAACCACGCAAAGACGTTAACCCTGATGAAGCGGTAGCTATGGGTGCAGCTGTTCAAGGTGGTGTACTTGCGGGTGAGGTTAAAGACGTATTATTACTAGACGTATGTCCATTATCACTTGGTATTGAGACTATGGGTCAAGTAATGACTGCTCTGATTGAGAAAAATACTACTATCCCAACGAAAAAGTCACAAACTTTCTCTACTGCGGAAGATAATCAATCAGCGGTAACGATCCATGTACTACAAGGTGAACGTAAACGTTCTAGCGATAACAAATCACTAGGTCAGTTCAACCTTGAAGGTATTCGTCCTGCGCAACGTGGTGCTCCACAAATTGAAGTAACATTTGATGTTGATGCTGATGGTATCTTACATGTATCTGCAAAAGATAAAGATACGGGTAAAGAGCAAAAAATTACCATTCAAGCAAACTCAGGTTTATCAGATGATGAAGTTGAAGCGATGATCCGTGATGCAGAAGCCAATGCTGAAGCTGATAAAAAGTTTGCTGAGTTAGTGGGCATTCGTAACCAAGCTGATGCACTTGTTCACGGTACACGTAAACAAGTTGAAGAAGCTGGTGATGACTTACCTGCAGCAGATAAAGAAGTAATTGAAGCAGCAGTTGTTGAGCTTGAAACAGCAATTAAGAGCGATAACAAAGAAGAAATTGAAGCAAAAACTCAAGCTTTAATGGAAAAATCGCAAAAGCTGATGGAAATTGCTCAAGCTAAAGCACAAGGTCAGCAAGCTGGCGGTGCTGAGCAACAACAAAAATCTTCAGCCAAACAAGATGATGATGTTGTAGATGCTGAGTTTGAAGAAGTAAAAGACGATAAATAATCGTTTTTTATTCAGGGCGCGTAGGCTGTAAAGTCTAATGCGCCCTTAGTCTATTTAAAATATGAACAAAAGGCTGTTTTACCCACATCTAAGCTTGGGTAATGAGGCTAGAATAAGCCAAATGCCTTCGGGACGAACTAGGGTAGAGTTGTAAACTATGTCAAAACGCGATTATTACGAAGTACTTGGTGTTGAGCGCGATGCCAGCGAACGTGACATCAAAAAAGCCTATAAACGTTTAGCGATGAAATACCATCCTGATCGCACCGCAGGTGATAAAGATCTTGAAGCTAAATTCAAAGAAGTAAAAGAAGCGTATGAGATTTTAACCGATAGCCAAAAACGCAAAACCTATGACCAATATGGTCACGCTGCATTTGAACAAGGTGGCGGACATGGTGGTTTTGGTGGTGGCCAAGGTGATTTCGGCGATATTTTTGGTGATGTATTCGGTGATATTTTCGGTGGCGGTGGTCGTCGTCAATCTCGTCAGCAACGTGGTGCCGATTTACGTTACAACATGGATTTAAGCTTAGAAGAAGCGGTTCGTGGCAAAAGTGTTGAAATAAAAGTACCGACTTGGGTTTCATGTGATCCATGTGATGGTAGTGGTGCAAAAGCAGGCTCTAAACCAACTACGTGTGGTACATGTCATGGCTCGGGTCAGGTGCAAATGCGCCAAGGATTTTTTGCTGTTCAGCAAACATGTCCAACCTGTAGTGGTCGTGGCCAAATCATTTCAGACCCATGTAATAAGTGTCATGGTCAAGGCCGAGTTGAGAAAACTAAAACCTTGTCTGTGAAAATTCCAGCTGGCGTTGATACGGGTGATCGCATTCGTTTATCAGGCGAGGGTGAAGCCGGACTCAATGGTGCACCAGCAGGTGATTTATATGTTCAGGTTTCTGTTCGTGAACACGCTATTTTTGTGCGTGATGGTAATAACTTGTACTGTGAAGTGCCAATTAGTTTTACCACAGCAGCATTAGGTGGGGATGTTGAAGTGCCGACACTTGATGGTCGTGCCAAGTTAAAAATCCCGTCAGAGTGCCAAACTGATAAAATGTTCCGCTTACGTGCAAAAGGTGTTAAATCTGTACGAAGTGGTGCAATTGGTGACTTAATTTGTAAAGTTGTGATTGAAACGCCTGTGAATTTGAATGAACGTCAAAAAGAATTATTACGTGAACTCGAAGAAAGCATGGGAAGCAATACCAGTAAAAATAGACCTAAAGAACAAGGTTTTTTTGATGGTGTGAAAAAGTTTTTTGATGACTTAACTAAGTAACTACTATTTTTCACTAAAAAAGCGCCTTGAAGGCGCTTTTTTTATGACTATAAAATAGTATCAGTCTGCTTAGTGCTAACAAATAAATAAAATATTACTTAGCTTGAGTTTGAAAGTTTATTTTGTATTTTCATTAACAAACTTGCGCTGATCTGGATAAATAAATGAATCTGAACTTTAGATTAAGAATTTATTTCAAGTTACTATTTTTAACGTTATTGCATTTGATTGACTCGCTAGTGATGTATTTATCCGTCTGGAGATTGGTGAAAATCTGAAGCTTGGGAGTAGCAAGACATAAGTGTAAATTAAGATGTTGGTCAATCTCTTTTCTAAAGTCAGATTAAATATTGTTTTAGTGATTATTTTAACAAACTTGATATTAAACAGCGTTTTAGGTGTTTGAAATAATAAGTATTCTCATTCTATATTTAAATCTGATAGGATGCTATTTTGCCAGCGCTGTCATAGAGGTCTAATTGATAGATTTACTTAAAACTAAAGTTAAAAAAAGAAGTAAAACAGATTTTATTGTTTTAACTGGTTCATTTTTAGTTATTTTCTTACTGTGCTCACGTTTAGATGTACTTGAAGTTATCCATAACTTTTCTCGTGCTCATGAAACGTATGAAGTGGATGAAATTTTTACTGCGCTTATCCTGATGACCGCAATATTTGGCCTTTTTGCCTATCGACGTTGGCAAGATGTAAAAATATTATCGTTATTTTGCGAAGAGTTATCGATGCTTGACCCATTTACGCAATTACCTAACCAACGAGCTTTAGAGCGTTTATTATTACAATTAAAACAAGGGCAAAGCTATCCATGTTCATTTTTATTGGTTGACATAAATGGCCTTGAAAATATTAAAAATACATTAGGATTAGATGTATCTGAGCAAGTTACAATTGAACTCTTGTATCAAATCTCACTTAAACTTGGCACAGATCAACTTTTAATAAATCGTAATACCAGTCAGTACATGATCTTTTGTCCTGAAGGGACAGCACAGAGTAATGCGTTTTTGATTGAACAAATCAAAAACATTGAATTATCGAGTCGATTTAATTCCCTTCAAGCCGTAAAAATAGAATGTGTTGCTATCGTATTACTGCATTTTGTCGAGCTTCAAACAATCTTCGAAGCCCTAGATGAAAAATTATTACAGTTATAACTTTACTCTTAGTTTACCAAGCTCATATTTAGCAATATAAACTAATTAAACTAGCGATATAGTTCGGCTAGGTTAAAAAGTCGCTGAATTTAAATTGTTATTGGATGGATCTGATGTGGCATATATGCGAGTTGGATTCATCTTTTCAGAATAAATCGTATTGGTAAAAATGATGTCAGAGCAAATAGCATCTAACTTGAAATATAAAATAGCCTGAAATCGAGTTAATCAGTCTATTTAGGGCAGCTAGTTACATCGTTAAATGAAATTGCTTAACGTGTAAGAAACTCAGTATTGGCAAATCAACCGTTTTTCTCACTCTTCAAAATCCTTTATCCAAAACACCAGAACAGAGATTTGTTACTATTAATTTGCTGGCAACACCCTAATGACAATTATGATTCAAAAACCAGTAGCCCCTACAATTGTATTTTTAGCCAAGATATAAAATTTATCTGCATCATTTTACTCGGCACGAATAAAAGCCAGTGTCTTTGTCCCATAATGAAACAAATATGCACTACTTTAGTGAATATTATTCAAACACTAAAATGCGATTGTTTTTAATTGTTAAAATTCAATGGGTTATAATTTTATTGTTTTGGCATAGAGTTTGATAGATAACATCTTTACCAAGGAGACTTAACGATGAAATTATTTTATTTACAAATTAATGGTGTATGGGACTATTTTTACACGATATTTAACGTTGAGATTAGTCAATGGCCTATTGATACAGAATACGATATCAAAACGAATGAAAAGGAGTGCAAGTAATGGCTATGTTAACCCCTTTAGAATATCAAGCTGCTATTAATGAAGTCTTGATTAATAAAAAGTTGATTTCGGATGTTGCCACAGACTTTAAAATAGCAAAACGGACTTTATACATTTTGGTGAAAGCGCAGCAAAAGCCGAACCAAAATCGCTTAAATCAATTACAAATAAAAATACAAACCCTCCAACAGCAACTTCAAGTTTTACAAGTGAGTCAATGCTAATTCATTTAGGATATGCAATGTTAGAACGATTTTTAAGCAAAAGTGATGGTTATTTAGATTTAAATTAGAATGTAAATAACTATCACTTGCATGATGCGTTGCTAGGAGTAAAATTAAGCGCAATAACAGCTATATTGATACCCTTATGACACGCTTAAATCAAATTTCTCTAGGTGCTGCTGCTCGAATAGTCAGTTTTGATAATAATAATAACGAACTTCAAAAAAAATTATTAGCGATGGGCTTAATCCCAGGTTCGTTAGTTGAAGTAATTCGTTTTGCACCATTAGGTGATCCTATGGTGTTAAAAGTGCGTGGTTCTTCATTAAGTTTACGTAAAGCTGAAGCTGACTCTATTTTTGTGGAGTTAGTGTAATGTCTAAAACGATTGCAGTTATTGGTAATCCAAATTGTGGTAAAACTACTTTATTTAATGCGTTAACTGGTTCAAAACAAAAAGTAGGCAACTGGCCTGGTGTAACGGTTGAAAAAAAAGAGGGGCAGTTTGTTTGTCACGAAGAAACTTTATCTTTAATTGACCTCCCTGGTACTTATTCAATCGATGTTTATGATGATAAAACCTCCCTTGATGAAAAAATAGCTCGCGATTATATCGTTTCAAAACAAGCCGACCTTGTTATTAATATTCTCGATGCTTCGAATTTAGAACGTAACTTATTTTTAACTGCTCAATTGCTTGAAATGCAACAACCTATGTTGGTTGTATTGAATATGATGGATGTAGCTAAACGTAATGGCATTGAAATTGAACCTGCAGCACTCAGTGAGCAACTCGGTTGTCCAGTGATCGCAATTATTGCATCAGATAAAACCGGTCTTCTTGAGCTTAAGCATGCTATAAGCACCCAATTGACCAAAAAACACATTTCTAGTTGCTTACCTACCTATTCTAGTCAAGTTGAACAAGCCCTTGGTGAAATAAGTAAGTTCGAACCTCGTTTTTCAACTTATTCTCGTGCTGAACAAATTGGTGTTTTAGAGCGCGTAATAGGCGATAAAGATTTTAGAGCTGCTTCAAACAACGATTATTATGATGCAATAGCGTCCGAGTTTAACAAAGATAACAGTTTTAATATGGCTGTAAATCTTGCCGATGCGCGTTATCAGTTAGCTGAGAAACTTGCTAAGTTCTGTCAAAAAAGCAGTTTACACGCATCAGAAACATTAAGTGAAATGATTGATAAAGTTGTATTAAATCGCATTTTTGGTATTCCAATTTTTTTAGCAATTATGTATTTAATGTTTACGGTCGCGGTCAATGTTGGTGGTGCCTTTATTGATTTTTTTGATATTGCGACAGGCGCATTATTGGTTGATGGTTTTGGCCAAATTTTAGCTTCAATTAATACCCCTGCTTGGTTGATAACCCTGCTTGCAGATGGCTTAGGTGGAGGGATCCAATTAGTTGCGACTTTTATTCCTGTGATTGGTTTTTTATATCTTTGTTTAGCATTCATTGAAGATTCTGGTTACATGGCCAGAGCGGCCTTTATTATGGATAGATTAATGCGAACAATCGGGTTACCTGGTAAGTCATTTGTTCCCTTAATTGTTGGTTTTGGCTGTAATGTTCCCGCTGTAATGGCAAGTCGCACCCTCGAAACACACAAAGATAGGCTATTAACGATAGCCATGGCACCATTTATGTCTTGTGGTGCGCGTTTATCTGTTTATGCGTTATTTGTTGCTGCATTTTTTGAGAGCAATGGTCAAAACATTGTATTTGCACTTTATTTAATTGGCATTGTCATGGCTATCTTAACGGGCCTAGTGCTTAAGAAAACGTTATTCTCACCCAATTTAACACCTTTTATCATGGAGTTACCTGCCTATCATTTACCAACATTACGTGGTGTTGTATTTAAGGCATGGGAGCGATTAAGTGGCTTTTGTATGCGTGCCGGTAAAACAATCATTATTGTTTTTGTTGTACTAAAAGTGCTGAGTTCGTTAGGGACAGATGGCAGTTTTGGTAATGATAATACTGATAAATCGATGTTAAGTGTGATTAGTAAGGCCGTGACTCCGGTCTTTCATCCAATTGGTATAGAGCAAGATAATTGGCCTGCTACAGTTGGGGTTTTTACTGGTGTTTTTGCCAAAGAAGCGGTAGTTGGCACCCTCGACAGCCTTTACAGCAGTTTAAACCAAGCTAAAACAGATGAAGTCAAAGAGACAATCGTGCAGCAATTAATGAATGCAGTCTCATCAATTGGTACCAATTTGTCTAATGTAATGGAAAACTTACTTGATCCATTAGGTTTGTCGCAAACCATGATCACGGATAAAACACAGGCTGCATCAGATCAAGCGGTCAACATCTCTACGTATGATGCAATGGCTAGTTTATTTTCGAGTAAAATAGCAGCATTTAGTTACTTACTGTTTATTTTGCTTTATACCCCTTGTGTTGCAGTGATGGGTGCAGTTTATCGGGAAGCTGGATTAAAGTGGATGCTGTTTGTTGCTGGTTGGTCTACGGGTCTTGCATATATCACTGCGTCCGTAACATATCAGATAGGTACTTTTGCGAGTCAGCCTGTTTTTGCATCTTTTTGGTTAGCTGGATGTGCAGTTATTACATTTGCTGCTATTTTAACAATGAAAATATATGGTTATTACGCTCAAAAAAATAGCCTTTTAATCCCCGTTGTTAATATTATTTAAAGGTTAACTCAAATAGATGGAAGAATTACGTCTTTTTTTTGCTATTGATCCATTTCAATGGTCTGATATTTTTACCGCTATTTTATGTGGTTTTATTGTTGGTTTAGAGCGTCAACTTCGTGGTAAGCCGGTAGGTATTCGTACATCAGCGCTTATAGTGCTTGGTACTTATTTGTTTGTTGCGGCTTCTAATTCGATGATAAATGATGTGACTGATACATCTCGTATTATCGGTCAAGTGATTACCGGAGTTGGTTTTTTAGGTGCCGGGGTAATGCTCGCCAAAGATGGAATTGTTGTTGGTGTAACATCTGCAGCAACAATCTGGGTACTTGCGGGTATTGGTGTCGCTATATGCGTTGCAGGTGAATTTGCTGCGATTAAACTTTCTGTTTTAGTGGTTGGCATATTATATGGCGTTGATGTGATGGAGGCTTATTTTGCTTCTCTTACGCGTGGTGTCCACAGTAAATTTAATACTTGGAAAAATCGCCGTTAACTTTAACAGTGAGCCTGATTTTGCAGGCTCATTTTGCTTTAAAATAACAATAATTGTTATTCTTATCTTTAGTTGCTTATCTTTTTTTTAAAACGCTTTTTCGTTTTTACTTCAAAAAAATCTAATGGAATCAAATAAAAAAACTATATTTGTGGTAGTTTGTTATGCACGAAATTGATTCGTTTTTAGGGAGTGAATATGAAAGGTTCTGTCACCATGCTTGCAGTTTTAAATCAGGTGCTTACAGCTGAGCTAACTTCAATTAATCAATATTTTTTGCATGCTCGCATGTATAAAAATTGGGGATTAGAGGAGTTAAATGAAAAGTCATATAAAAAATCAATAAAAGATATGAAACAAGCCGATGAACTCATTGAACGAATTTTGTTTCTTGAAGGTTTACCTAATTTACAGCAATTAGGTAAATTATTAATTGGTGAAGAGACAGCAGAAATGCTGCAATGCGATCTTACATTTCAAGCTGAACAAATAAAACTGTTACGCCAAGCTATCGCAACAGCAGAGCAAGAGCAAGATTATGTTAGCCGAGAACTATTCAATGCCATTTTAGATTATGAAGAAGAGCATGTTGATTGGATAGAAACTCAGCAATCATTAATTAAAAATATTGGTATTCAAAATTACTTGCAATCGATGTTGGAGGATTAAGATGAAAGGTTCACAAGCAATTATAAATCGCCTCAATCAGCAACTTACTCTAGAGCTAAGTTCTATGGATCAGTATTTAGCGCACAGTAAGCTTTATCAAGACTGGGGCATTAATAAACTCCATCAACAGCTAAGTCATGAATATGAAGAAGAGCTTGAACATGCACAAAAATTAATAGACAGAATCCTGTTTTTGGAAGGGACAGCTGACACAGCTTCAAGAGTTGCTATTAACGTTGGTGATACTGTTGAACAAATGCTAAAAAATGATTTACAAGCCGAATATAAGGTGGCTGAAAGTTTACGAAGTATCATTACTTTTTGTGAGCAACAACAAGATTACGTGACGCGTAATTTGTTACAAGAGTTGCTAAATGATACTGAAACTGACCATATCTATTGGCTAGAACAACACTTAGGCCTGATTGAACGTATCGGAATCGCTAATTACATTCAGTCACAAATGTCTGCAACTAAGTAAACATGTTTGATGGGCTTTAATGACCCATCAAAATTTTTAACTTGAATGATCAATGACTATACGCCATTTGTTGTCTATTTTTTTCCAAAATAAGCTGTTATAGCCACTTACAACGTCTTCTTTGAGTGTAATTTGCCACTTTCCAAGTACAAAAGCAGTACTTTCTGTGACTTCTATATCGATATTATTAAACTTAAGTGTGCCCATCTTCTCTTTAGTTGAATAACTTTTTTTATAATTATCCAATGTCGCTTGCCAACCAAACTTAATACCGTTTTTGCCAACAAATCTAAGTTGTTCTGAATGCCAGTAGCCGGCCATGTACGCTGTAAGATTTCCCTCATTCCAAGCATTTTCTTGGGCTTTCATAATTGAGATTATTTGGTCTTTATCGTTCTGCGCCTTACTAGTAAAAGGAGTAAGGTATAGCACTAAACAAAGTAAGGATAAGGCTATTTTAAAGCGGTTTAGTATGAGATCTCTCTATTTAATTGTAAGTATTAAGTAAAAAACACTATAGCAGGCTAATTTTATTGATTACATATCTTATTGATATTAATTGATTTTAATAAATGAAAAAAAGAAATTTAAATAAAATGTGA
Source organism: Pseudoalteromonas tunicata (assembly GCF_002310815.1). Taxonomy (NCBI): domain Bacteria; kingdom Pseudomonadati; phylum Pseudomonadota; class Gammaproteobacteria; order Alteromonadales; family Pseudoalteromonadaceae; genus Pseudoalteromonas; species Pseudoalteromonas tunicata. Next base: position 740,379 of record NZ_CP011033.1, read on the forward strand.
AAAAATGAGATTAGAGTAATTGATCTAAATCGATTTTTATGACGTAATAGAAGGTAATTGAATCTGGTCGGATGAGTTAAAATGAGCTTACGAACAACATTAAAAAAAGTATTACCTAGTATTTCTATTACCGAACAAGAGGCGCTTGACGCAGGCGATGTATGGTTAGAGGGCTCGATTTATCGAGGCAAACCAGATTTTTCTGCATTACGTGCTGTGCCAAACGGTCAATTAACGGCTGAAGAACAAGCCTTTCTTGACGGCCCAGTAATGGAGTTACTTGAACTTATTGATGATACAGAGATTCAAAATGGTAAGCATTTACCAGATTACATCTTAGATTTTCTTAAAAAAGAGCGTTTCTTCTCTTTAATCATTCCTAAAGCATACGGTGGTCGCGAGTTTAGTCCATATGCTAATTCAACTATCGTAGCAACAATTGCTACAAAAAGTTCAGGTGTTGCAGTAACTGTAATGGTGCCTAACTCATTAGGACCAGGTGAATTATTGATGCATTATGGTACAGAAGAGCAACGTTCTTTTTGGTTACCACGCTTGTCAAATGGTACAGATATTCCTTGTTTTGCACTAACAAGCCCTGAAGCTGGCTCTGATGCTGGCGGAATTCCAGATCAAGGCATTGTGACTAAAGGTTTATATCAAGGCAAAGAAGTACTTGGTTTAAGTATTACTTGGGACAAACGTTATATTACATTAGCACCAATAGCGACAGTGTTAGGTCTTGCATTTAAAGTACGTGATCCTGAAGGGTTATTGGGTGCGAAAGAAGATTTAGGTATTACTTGTGCACTTATTCCACGTGAACATCCAGGCGTAGAACTTGGTAATCGCCATGACCCTATGGGGATCCGTTTTTATAATGGTACAACCCGTGGTGAAAAAGTGTTTATTCCAATGGATTTCATTATCGGTGGACAAAAAAATATTGGTCGTGGCTGGCAGATGCTTGTTAGCTGCTTAGGTGCAGGCCGTGGTATTTCTTTACCTGCTCTAGGTTGTTCTACAAGTCAAGTTGCTTTGAAATCTGCGAGTGAGTATGCCGCAGTTCGTGAGCAGTTTGGTTTATCAATTGGTCAGTTTGAAGGTATTCAAGAAAAGCTTGCCGATATTGCAGGTAAAACATTTTTGCAAGAAGCGATGCGCGTATTAACAACTGAGGGCCTAGGATTAGGTTTAAAACCATCAGTTGTAACTGCTATTGCTAAGTATCATATGACTGAAATTGGCCGTGATACGTTAAATTCAGCAATGGATATTCAAGCAGGTAAAGCAATTCAGTGCGGCCCACAAAATACGTTAGCAAAAGGTTATGTTGCTCAACCAATTGCTATTACGGTTGAGGGGGCCAATATCTTAACGCGTAATTTAATGATTTTTGGTCAAGGTGTAATGCGTTGTCATCCATACCTGCAGTCTATGGTTGAAGCAATTCATAGCGATGACAAAAATGCGGATAAAGAATTTAACAAAATATTCAGAAAAACGGTTGGTTACAGTGTAGCAAACAGTTTACGCTCATTCCGTTTAGGTTTATTACCTTTCACTGCAAGTGCTTCTTCAGAACTTGCAGAAGTAAAACAATATGAGAAATCAGTACAAAAGTTAGCATCTAAACTAGCCGTTTATGCCGATTTTTCGTTATTAGTGCTAGGTGGTAAACTAAAACAAGCTGAGTTGTTATCTGCTCGTTTAGGTGATGTGATGAGCTATTTATATGCAGCAATGGCATGTATCCGTTTCTATGAGCAAAAAGTGACTGTAGATGAGCGTAATCAAGCGGCTCCATACTTTCATTATGCAACACGTTGGGCATTAATGAATGCTGAAAATGCGTTATTAGCGTTCTTGGATAACTTCCCATCGGGTGCAACACGGAAATTCATGCGCTTAATCACTGTAACCTACAGCGCTAAAATGCCGAAAATTTCTGATAACTTAATTCGCGAATTAGCAGAGCAGGCGCAATTAAATACATCGTTCAAGAAAAAGCTAACACATTTAGTTCGCTCAGTACCAGGTGATGGTCACTATATTAATGAGCAAGCATATCTCGCCAAACTAGCATGTTTAGATTTACTGAAAAAAGTGAAGCAAGCTCTTAGAAGTAAACAAATTAAAGCAGGTGTAAGATTTGCTGAAACTCTAGAGAATGCGCTTAATGCTAAAGTTGTCACTGCTGATGAGTACAAGCAATTAATTGATTACAACCTAAAACGCGAAAGAGCAATTCGTGTCGATGAGTACGATTATGATTTAGAGTTAGTAGCAGCTCAAAGTGAGTTAAAAGTAGCTAACTCTTAAGTTAAACGTTCAACAATGCTAAATGTTATGGTTGTCAATTCAGTTTGCATAACATTTTATATTTATACGCCCCATGTCTAGCAACGTGGGGCGTTTTTTATTTCTGTAAAGGGGCTTTACATTTTGTGCTCATCAGTGAATGCTTTATAATCCTTATACATTTTTGTTTAAGGTTTACTATGAAGATTCTGATTGCTTTTAGCTTTACACTTTTTTTCTTTTCTCATACTGTTTTAGCTCAAAATGACTTAGAGGTGACCATGAAAAATATGGCACTCAGTTATAAAAATACCATGCAAGCCCAAAATGTTGACTCATTAATCAACCATTTAAATGAATTTAAATCGTTGGTACTCAAAAGCAAAGAGCTTGGATTCCCGCCAGAAAAAAGTGTCGTATCAATTGAAGGGATTGATAAAGTACTTGTGCTAATAAATAAAGCCGAAGTACTTGCAAAGAATGGTCAACTACTTGAAGCGCAATCAATATTGAAATCAGTTGATGGACTTCGTAAAGAATATCATAAGTATCATGAGCCAAGTCTTTGGCAATTGATATTTGGTTAATACGTTTTAAATGATAAGCAAACCCAGTATTATCGCATACTGGGTTTTATATTATTTTTGTACAGCTTTAAATTTCGGATTACTCTTACAAATAACGTAAAGTCTGCCTTTTCTTTTCACGATTTTACAGTCTTTGTGCCTTGTTTTAGCTGATTTTAGTGAACTCAGCACCTTCATTTTTTACTTCCTAATACACCAAATCGTTGATTGAACTTTGCTACACGGCCATCAGATTTATTTACTTTTTGTTTGCCTGTATAGAATGGGTGAGATTCACTCGATACATCAATAGGCACGTAAGGATAAGTGATGCCTTTTAATTCAATAGTTCTAGAGGTTGATAATGTTGAGCCGATGATAAAAAATTTATCTGCTGCGGTATCGTGAAAAACCACTTGTTGGTAAGAAGGGTGGATATTTGGTTTCATGATGAAACTCCATTATGTGATAGTATATCATAACTTTATATTTGTTTTAGAGTGGAATCAATCTTATTTGTATTTAATTATTTTAAAAGTGCATTTAGTGTGTCTAATACGCTGTTGAATGGCGATAATGATTGAAAAGTGTTTACATAATCAGCAAACAGTATTTGAGCGATTAAAATTGACTGGCTAAATCAATAAACACTGGTATAACAAAGAGTGTAAGAACGATTAGGAGTATAAAAAATGGATAAACAAATAGCCGAATTAAATTTAAATTGTTTAACTGCAATAAAAGCTCATGACAAAAAACTTGATATATTCACTCAAATTGATAATGCAAACATTTCAGCAGAAACATTAATTAATTTATTAGCTCATTACCAATCAATGAGTGAAAACGATGATGATGAAAAAGTAGATGCTTGGATTGATAACCTTACTGAATTAGAAAGAAAAATTCTCCAAGCATTTGAAATTAGTCGTGGACGTTTTGAAAACAGCCATTAGGCTTTTAAATTATATAGTTTAATTGTATTGTCGATAAATCGCGTCCGGTAACTTTGTTTTCGCTCATGGGGAGCGAAGTGGCTTAATGATTTACTTAGTTTTTTGATGGCTAGGCGCACTGTTTGACGTTCTTCGTCATCAAGCTCTTTTTTTGTATTTAGTTCAGTGACGGTGCTGATAATATTTATGGCCAGTTCAACCTCTACAATTTCTTCTATTAAGCCATTTTGAGTTATTAAGCCAAATTTGCCATTCAGAAAATGCTGCCATTGGTTCTGTACATGTTCGTGTAAATCATCATTAAAACATTCATCTTGACTATACAAGCCTTGCTGCGCCAGTAAACTTAAATGATTGCAATATTTGTGGTAAAAAATTTCATACGCTTTGGACGCTGAAATCTCGGTTTGACTGAGTAACAATTTAGCCCATTTATCGTAGCCGCGAGCAAAATAATCCCAATATTCAGTACACTTATGCAAACCATAATACGAGCTGCATTCAATTTCACTATTAAGTCGATATGCTGGTTTTGGGAATAATCCTTTTTCTTGCCATTGTAGTAGCGTTTCTTCATCTACTTGGCAACTTTGTAATAGTTGTGTTTGGTCATAATAATGATTTGATAGATATTCAAATAACGTCATAGTGGGCTCGATAATAAACACTGTTTTTATATACAGTGTTTATTGTGGCAAATGTTTTTTACAAAAACAATCATCTAATCAAAAAATATATTTTTCAGATTTTAAGGGCTATTAGACTTTCTCTGCTCGGCAAATTTTCTTAAATATGATACAAAGACCAAAGTTTTTAACAGGATAATTCACAGACTATGCGCTCAATTGAACAACTAAAAAACGCTTCTCTTATCACTGCAATCAAAACACCTTATCAAGCCAATGGTGAAATTGACTTAAATGCTTACGATCAACTTGTGCTTGCTCAAATTGATGCAGACGTAGATGGCATCGTTGTTGGTGGCACAACGGGCGAAGGTCAGCTCATGAATTGGGAAGAGCATTTAATGTTAATTGCTCATAGTGTTGCCAAATTTTCAGATAAACTCATCATCGTTGGTAATACAGGAAGTAATAATACCCGTGAAGCGATAAAAGCTACCCAATATGGTTTTGCCACAGGAATGGATGCTGCACTGCAAATCAATCCTTATTATGGTCGCTCATCCATTGCTGGTGTGAAAGAGCATTTGAGTCGAGTCTTAGCGCTGGGGCCTGCGTTTATTTATAATGTGCCGGGTCGTACTGGACAAGACTTAACGCCTGAAATACTCATTCCCTTTGCGTCACACCCTAATTTTATCGGCATTAAAGAGTGTGCGGGTAACGAACGTATTGCTGATTATGAGCGTCAGGGTATAGCCTGTTGGTCGGGAAATGATGATGAGGCCCATGATGCTAGGCATTTATTTGGCTCACATGGTGTCATTTCAGTTACATCAAATCTGGTTCCAAACATTATGCGCCAACTAATGGATAAATCTAATCCAGCCTTAAATACGCACACTCAGCCACTCATGAATTGGCTTTTTTGCGAGCCAAATCCAATCGCTATCAACACCGCATTAATGATGACAGGTGCGGTAAAACCGGTTTTTCGTCTTCCTTATGTCCCATTAACTCATTCACAGCGTGAAATTGGCCTGTCATTAATGAGTGAGTTTGATGTAAACGAATTAGTTGGTGGTAAAGCAAATCATCTTTCTGATGACGCCTTTATTCTAACTGCTTAAACTAAAATCTTATCAAGGGGGGATTTTCCTCCTTGATTTAGCCATACCATGTCTTTTTAATCATAATCTATTTATTCATCATAAGAATGTGAATAACTGGCGACAGTGCTGATCAAATCAAGTATAATTTGCGGCCAAAATTTCGGCTTTTTGGCTGGAAATAGCGTTAGGAATACACAATGAATTTTAAGTCTTTTAGTTTTGCCCCTGAAATATTACGAGCGATTGATGAATGCGGTTATACCGAACTAAGTCCGGTTCAACGTTTAGCTATCCCTCATGTTCGCAGAGGCCATGACGTGCTAGCTAATGCGCAAACAGGGACCGGTAAAACGGCTGCGTTTGCCTTACCTATTTTACAAAAACTCATTGATACTCCAACGCCAAGAGTTGCTTCAAATGCCAAAGCGCTTGTACTTGCACCTACACGTGAACTTGCAGAGCAAATAGCAAACAGCTTTGAAAGATATGGTAAGTATTTAGATATTAGCGTGGCTGCAATATTTGGTGGTGTAAGTCATAAAGGCCAAGCGATTAAGCTTAAAGCGGGGGCAGACATTATCGTTGCAACGCCGGGTCGTTTACTTGAACATATCCAAATGTGTAACGTGTCTTTATCTAATGTTAGTTTTCTAGTGCTTGATGAAGCTGACCGCATGTTAGATATGGGGTTTATTAACGATATCAAAATGTTAATGGCCGCAGTGAATGATGAAAGACAAACTTTATTATTTTCGGCAACTTACCCAAGCTCAATGAAACAGTTTTCGGCTTCCGTTTTAAAGCAGCCTAAAATCGTCCAAGCTACAAAAGACAATTCAACAGCAGAAACAGTGCAACACGTTGTTTATCCAGTTGAAGAGCGCAGAAAAAATGAATTATTGTCAGAGTTGATTGGCCGTAAAAATTGGCATCAGGTACTCGTATTTGTAAACATGAAAGAAACAGCGAGCAGTGTGGTTGAGGAGCTCAACCAGTTTGGTATTTCTGCTGCTGTGTGTCATGGTGACAAAACTCAAGGTGCACGCCGTCGAGCTTTACGTGAGTTTAAAGAAGGTAAAGTTCGTGTATTAGTGGCAACCGAAGTTGCAGCTCGTGGCCTTGATATCGTTGGTTTAGAACGCGTTATTAACGTTGATTTACCTTTTCTAGCGGAAGATTATGTTCATCGTATTGGACGTACAGGTCGAGCTGGTAATATTGGTCAGGCGGTATCATTTGTTAGTCGTGAAGAAGAGCATACCCTTGCAAACATTGAAGCCTTGATTGGTACATCAATTCGTCGAATTTATTATCCAGGCTTTGAAGTCAGTAGCCGTGATAATTTAATTAAAACAATTCACAGCACACCTAGCCATCGTCGCCGTAAAGCACGAGTTAATAGTGTCGGTGGTCAAGAGCAAGGTGAAGCGCGCATCAAAAATCGCTCAAAAATTGCAAATGTACGTAATGCGATAAAAAACACAAAGCCTACTTTAAAAAAATAAAGTTAAGTCCTAATTGTGTAAACACATTTCAGGACAAGGCAACAGTCGTTAGATTTAAAAAGTCACTTAGGTGGCTTTTTTTATTGCCAAAATTCACTTAACAAAGAATCATAAAGTGAATTGAAGGCATTTTTGTTAGGTAGTCAACTATCTTTTTCGTATAATTATCTTTAAAATCAACGGGTTTATATTATTAATTTATATGGATATTCATGTTCGACTCTAAGAAATATATTGCCGCGTTAGCAAGTCTCTACTTTTGTTTTATCCCACTATCTTCAGCCCAAATGACTAAGCAACAGTTCAATTTAGTGCACCAAAGTGCAGCTATTGAAATAGATGGTGAATTAACTGAAGCAGCTTGGCAACAGGCAACTCATATTCCGTTAATCTACCGTAATGAACCGGTTGGTGATTTGACTCCGCCAGTTAAGACCGATGCGTATATATTTGAAGATGGCGAGAGTTTGTATGTTGCATTTATCGCTCATGATCCGGATCCAACAAAGATTCGTGCTGCATTGCGTGATCGTGATGATTTATGGGCCGATGATAACGTTGCCTTAATGATAGATACGTTTAATGATGAGCGAACAGGCTATGAGTTTTACGTTAATCCTTTTGGTGCTCAAGGTGACATGGCTATGAGCGATGTTAACGGCTGGGCTGAGGATGCGTCATGGAACGCGATTTGGGACAGCGCTGCAAAAATTACCACTGAAGGTTATGTGGTTGAAATGCGCATTCCTTTTAGCGCACTACGTTTTCCAAAAGGTGGAGCGCAGCAAACATGGAGTATTGCGGTATGGCGAAATTATCCGCGCGAAGTTTTGTATCAAATGGCTAATGTTGGTTTTGATCTTGATGTTGCTTGTAGTCTATGCCAATTTGATAAGCTAGTTGGTTTATCCAATATTCCAGAGACAAAAAACATTCAAATTGTCCCTTCTTTAACAGCTTTACGTCATGATGAGAAACCAATTTTACCAAGCGCTTGGCAAGCAGGAGAGGTTGATAAGGAATTAGGCGTTGACCTGCGTTGGGGGTTTACACAAGATGCAGTGATAAATGCAACCATCAATCCTGATTTTTCTACGGTTGAAGCAGATACAATACAACTCGATATTAATAGCAACGATTCTTTATATTATGATGAAAAAAGGCCCTTCTTTTTGGATGGAGCATCTTTTTTCAAGACTAACCATTTTAATTTACTCTATACCCGAAATATTGCGGCGCCTGATTATGGAGTGAAATTGACTGGTAAGTCAGACAATCACAGTTATGGCATATTGTTAACTGATGATGAAAATACCAATTTGATTATTCCAAGTAATCAAGGCTCTTCTTTGGCTAATTTAGATGAAAAGTCGAAAGTAGCAGCGCTTAGTTATCAACTCGATATTGGTGAGCAAAATAATCTCGCAATAATGTCTACGCACCGCGAAACTCAAAGTTATCACAATACCGTTTTATCCATCGGTGGTGGTTATTGGTTTAATCCTTCAGATTCGTTGCAATACCAAGTGTCTTATAGCGATACCGAAAACTCTAATGAGTTACAACAGTATTTTTCGTTAGATAAACACCAGCAAGGTGCAGCTTATAAACTCGAACTTAGCCGTGAAAATCGTGATTATCATCTTTATGGCAGTTTAGAGAATGTTGCCACGGATTTTAGAGCTGATTTGGGCTATGAACCAGAAGTTGATTATAAAAATATAACCTTGGGTGGTGGCCAAACGTGGTACGGTGATAATCAAGACATATTAACCTCGTGGGAATATGAAACCGAATGGGATAAGACCTTTGCGCAAAATGGTGATCTATTAGAAGAAGAGTTCGAGTTGATTTTTTTAGTTAAAGGGCAAATGCGTTCTTATGCTAGGTTGGGTTTAACTCATACTGACGAATTTTATTTTGATGATTTTTTTAAACAAAATTCAGCTTATATCCAAGCTGGTTTTTATCCGAGCCAAAATATAAAGTTAACTTTGTTTACTGAATATGGCAGTGAAATTGACTATCATCATGCCAGATTAGGTGATTCGTTTACTTTTGAACCAGACCTTACATGGGATGTGAATAATCATCTTCAAATAGTACTAAGCCACAAATTCAACTATTTAGAGCTTGATGGTGAGCGTTTGTTCACTGCTAATGTCACAGACTTGCGTTTGTATTATAAATTTAACATGCAAAGCATGCTTAAGCTGATTTTACAGTATGAAAATATTGATAAGGATCAACAGCTTTATCAGCGTGAGATCAGTGAAGTGAATAAAGATTACGGGACCCAATTGGTTTATTCTTATAAGCTTAATGCGCAAACCTTATTTTATTTAGGGTACTCTGATACGGGTTATCAAGATGATGATTTGAAATCGTTGCAAAGAAATCAACGCACCTTCTTTACTAAGTTTAGTTACGCATGGCAACTATAAAGACATATGAAAAGTAAAAAGGGCTCAAAGAGCCCTTTTTACTAAGTGGTGAACTAAGGTTGATAATAAATGGGGGAATTTGGCCCTACAGGTAAATTAAATACAAATACCCAAATGTAGAAAAGGCTCACCCAACCAATAAAAAAGACAATACTGTACGGCAGCATGGTCGCAATTAACGTGCCTATCCCCATATCTTTCTTGTACTTAGTAGCTACAGCTAATATGAGACCGAAATAACTCATCATAGGGGTGATTAAGTTAGTAACAGAATCACCAATACGGTAAGCCGCTTGAATGATTTCAGGCGAATAGCCAATGAGCATTAGCATGGGTACAAAAATCGGGGCTGTGATCGCCCATTGCGCAGAAGATGAGCCAAGACTCAAGTTAACAACTGCGCACATTAAAATAAATAAAACAAATACTTCGGGGCCTGTTAGTTGCAACGTTTGTAAAAGTGCTGCGCCATTAACCGCGAGAATGGTACCTAAATTTGTCCATTTAAAAAAAGCTACAAATTGAGCGGCAAAAAACACTAATACAATATAAACGCCCATCGCACTCATACTTTTGCTCATAGCATTTATAACATCTACGTCATTTTGCATAGTGCCAACAATTTTACCGTAAACAAATCCAGGGATCGCAAACGTAACAAAAATAAACACTACAATGCCCTGTAAAAAGGGAGAATTAGCAACTGTCCCCTCAACTGGATGACGCAAAATGCCATTTTCTGGCACTATGGTTAACGCTAAGAGTCCAAGCATTATGAATAAGGCAAAACCTGCATACTTTAAACCTTTACGCTCAATATCTGTTAAGTGTGTTATTTGGTTATCATCTAAATCCACCGACGCATCTTTAGGGTTATAAACACCAAGACGAGGCTCTACAATTTTGTCCGTTACTAACGTACCTAAAATGGCAATGACAAATGTTGAAATAATCATAAAGTACCAATTAGCTTCAGGACCAACAACGTAACTTGGATCAATCATTTGTGCAGCAGGAGTTGTGATCCCAGCCAGTAAAGGGTCGATTGTTCCTAATAATAAATTAGCAGAATAACCACCTGAAACGCCCGCAAATGCTGCCGCTAAACCTGCAAGAGGATGACGACCTAAACTATGAAATATCATAGCTGCAAGAGGAATTAATACCACGTAACCAAGCTCTGAGGCGGTATTTGACAAAATAGCAGCAAATACAACCATAAAAGTGACTAAGCGTTTTGAAGCCCCCATAACCATACCACGCATCGCAGCAGACAAAAGCCCTGAGTGCTCAGCAACACTTACCCCTAATAAAGCGACAAGTACGGTCCCTAGCGGTGCAAAATTAGTAAAATTAGTGACAAGACCAGTCACTATTTTTTGTAAACCTTCAGCACTGAGTAAACTAACCACTTCGATGATGCCATCGGCTTCACGGCCGGCTGTACCAATTGGTCTAGGATCTATCGCCGTTAAACCAAACCAAGAAGCAATGCCGCTAAACAGAATGATTGCTAAACTGAACAAAGCAAATAAGGTGATGGGATGGGGCAGTAAGTTGCCCATAAATTCAATAGTTGATAAAAAACGATTAAACCAATTGGACTTGTTGTTATTGAACGATTGCGACTGTGACATAGAATGACCGATTAACACAAAATTGTCGAAAACTAACATTTAGCAACTTAGTCGGTCATATTTATTTCGATAAGATAACAAAGCAAAGCGATGAAAAATCAAGTTTTAAGTAAATTTTAGTTTCATCGCTTTGATTCTGAACATGCTTTGCTGTTAAGTCGTAACAATTGAGTTATTTATTCAATGCGATAACGTGTCAGCGCAAATGAAAAATATAAAATACTGGCAAACATAATGACATAGGGCATTCCATCAGTACCTAACTTTTCCATTGAAAACCCAATAGCAATAATCCCGAGTGTACCACCTATACTTTCCATCAGAGAATAACCTGCATTGGCGGCAACCGATTCATCATCATCGGGGTAACGCTCACCTACGAGTGCAAGTGAAACCGAATAAATTCCAGCGATGACACCTCCCCAAATAAAGGCTAATATCCATGCTTGCACCGGGGTATAAATCGCAATTGGCAAGTAAACAGCACACACCATACTGGCAAAAGAGCACCAAACGATAAAATAGCGTCGGTCAAAATAGTCAGATAACCATGCAATAGGTACTTCTAAGATAAGAGATCCAATCATAAATGAGGTCAGTAATAAGCTAGCATCGTGAAGAGTTAACCCATTTTTCATGCCATAAATTGCTAAAAATGCACCTGCGCCAAATTGAGATACACCAGCCATCGCAATCGAGAACATAGCTCCTTTACAATTGACTATGGTTTGCCAGATTTTAGCTGTACCAGTAAAACCGACTTTTGGAATGACTTGAAATAATAAGATGGTGGGCAAAAGAGCCAGGGCACTCAAAAATGCCGCAAAGACAAATTCAGGCGCGTTGCTGACCACTGGAGCATGTCCTATTATTGCTGTGGTCGTTGCAAGTACCGAATCACTCATACTCGCTGCAAATTCAGGCCGTGCTTTGAGAAAATTGACTAAAATAGGACCGATTGCAAAACCTACAGAAATAGAAGTACTGTAAATTGCAATCATTAGGCCTTTATTTTTTGCAAATGGGATTGAATTGACCCAAGTTTGGAGCAAAATGAGCAGCGCATAACAACCCGCACCATGAATAAAAATCGCCGGGATCAGTACATCTAATCCACTGAAATAGGGAAAAACGAATACAGTTGGTACACGCAATACAGCAGAAAGTAAAATACCAATAGTTAAACCTAACTTACGTAAAATATTTGGCAGTAACAAACATATAAGTAAAGAGGCAATAGTTTCAAATGCCAGTGCGTTACCAATTGTTGAATCATTAAAAGCAAGGTCTGCTAATTGCACTGGAACTAAAATAGCGAGCATCCCCATCGAACAGCTAGCAATAAACGAACTGAGCACATTGGAAAATAAGCTTAAGCCAAAAGACTGCGGCATATTAGTTGATTTGTTAACACTAATTTCATTGGATGTCATACGAATGGATCTCTAAATATAATATTCAGCTAGTGGTTCGAAGCCGTTAAATCCTTTGCATGAATAACTATTACTGTAAGCTCCTGCACAGCAAAACATGAGTGGATCACCCACTGCAATAGTAAATGGTAAGTGATGAAGGTGATTTTTATAACTTAGCATGTCACTACTATCACAAGTAGGCCCGGTTAAAATGGTTGATGTTTTATCTGAACGCTGATCTGCGTGATGTAAAACTGGATATTTGATATCAGATGCTTCATATAGCCCATTAAACTTCCCTACGTCTAAATATAACCAGCGATGAATTTGGTCAGATAACATTCGTTCACATGCCAATATTACGGTGGTTTTCACAACACCAGCTTCAGCAAGTAAATACCGACCAGGTTCACAAATAAATTTCAAATCCCCAGACCAAGAACCAAAGATAGCCGTTAAACTTTCACTAATACATTTACCAAAAAACTCCATTGAGTAATCAACTTCATTATCTGAATCATTTAGATAACCAGATGCAGGATAACCACCACCTAAATTGATAAGGCCAATTTTTATATCTTGTTTTACAAGTTCATCAGCGACCCATCTCGCATCTACTAAAGCTCTATGCCATGCATCAGGAGATTGTTGTTGTGAGCCAACATGAAAAGATAAACCATAAGGTTCTAAACCTAACAAAACAGATCGCGATAAAAAATCAACCGCTTCGGTGAGACTACAACCAAATTTATGACATAAACCCCAATGGGCACCTTTGCCATCATTTTTTAGGCGACATACGACCCGACACCCTGGGGCATATTGTGCTAATTTTACCAGCTCTTCATAACAGTCAAATGCATAACTTTGCACTCCAAGCTGATAAGCAGTTTCAATATCAGAGATTTTTTTGATGGTATTGCCAAAGTGAATTTGATTTGCTTTGGCCCCAGCGGCAAAGCAAGCATGGATTTCATTAATACTCGCAGCTTCAAAACAACTGCCCAAGGCGAATAGTTTTTCCAACACAGCACGGGCACTATTTGATTTTACTGAATAGTGACAGACAACATTAGGCATAGCTGTCACCAAACGTCTGTACTGATGGGCTAAAACATCTAAATCAACAACCAAAAAAGGGGTTGAAATTGGTTTATTCAAAAATGAATTGAGTTTTTCAGTCAGCTGCATGATTGATTCCTAAAAGAGCTAAAATTTGAACGATTATGTTTAATCCCCATCAAGATGGGATTCTTTTATCTGTGCTGACTGTTTGGCAATGATCCGTTCATAGGCATCTAATCGTTTTTGGTTGACAACTAATCCAAAGTTGCGGGTAAACCATACTAACGAAGCAATCAAAAAAGCAATAAAAAAGCCTGCAACCATGGTTCTTGTTGTGGCTCGCTTGATAGGAGCTAGTCGTTCAAAATAGTTTTTTGCTTCAATATCAATTCCAAGCACCCCAGAAAAATTTCCGGATTTGTCATAAAAAGGGATATAACCACTGACAAACGATCCCCATCTATCAGAGTAAGGTTGCTCAGAAACAACAATCTCTTGATTTCTGAGTGCCTGCTTAATTTCAGAACTTGCTTCGGTGTATTCATCCATAATGTGTGCTTTATCATCAACACCGTCACCATCAGCATCACCAGAAGGCGTGGGATCTAAGATGAAGTAAACCTTGTCGTCCTTTAATATGGTTGTATAGAGATATTTGATTGATTTATCTGCGTTTAATACCGCTTCAAATGGTTGAATTGAATGTAAATAGCTGTCGCTTTTTTCTTGTTCAGAACTAATAAATTTTTTATGTTCATCCCCATCAATAAAAACGGCAACCACTTGCGCCGTTCGAATTAACCCTTCTTTTATTTCCCCTTTTTGGGCATTTATAGCATGTTGATAAATAAAGTAAGTAGTAATGAAAATAGCCAAAAATACCGAAATACCAATGAATATAGCTTCGTATAGTGGGTATATTTTATAGTTTTTACCTTGAAAGTTTTCTGTACCCATAAAGTGTTTAAAACCTTATTATTTATAACAATGATTATAATGAGATAAAGAAGTTTGCAGTTGGATTTAAATATAGGTAACAGCTAATTAATAGCAAGCTTGCTAAATAAATAAACTATTGCTGATGTTTTAATGTGGTTGAATTTATAGTTAATTTTAAATGTTTTTTTTCACCATTTTTAGGTTCATCTACTTTCTCTTTTTGCCAAAAAAATTGCAGAATATTCTCTTTGGGTGCTAGATTAATTACCTGAATTAATTTCCAGCCAACACCATTAGGCCTGGGTATAGCATTAATGTTTACTTGGCCATTTTTATCAATAAAAGCGCTTTTACCAACCGTAGTCTCAGTTTCAAAATCGCTAGCTGAAGTGTTCATTTTTATACCTTGTAAATTCAGTGCATTTGCCTTTGGTTTAAACCATACGCTATTACTGCACCACGAGAAGACACATTTAGTTTGCTAAACATTGATTTGATATGATCCGCTACTGTGAAGCTTGAAATATTTAAATCTCGCGCTATCTCCTTGTTTGATGAGCCTTTAACTAATTCAATTAAAACATCATTTTCTCTTTTTGTGAGTGATTTTATCGGTTCAAAGTGCATAGCAAAAGCCTGATGATGCAGTTGGATCAGGGTTTTTATTACCTTGTTTGACAGTTGTGGCGTCTCAATATCGAGTCCTTTAAAAGCGCGAACCAGACAGTTATAACTATCTTGTTTGAGGACAATTGCAGCAGCAGGTAAGTGTAATAAATTTAAAATACTGTTTTGATCATCAAAATAAGAATAAATGATGACTTTAAGATTTTTATCCAGATTAATTGCTTCATTAATAATTAAATTTGCCAATTTTATGTCATTTTTATATGAAACGATAATCATGTTAAAGTCTGTAGGTAATATAGTATTAAAAATATTTTTAGTACCTTTTTTGTTGGTTATTTTTACATCCCTATAAGCAAATTTTAATGCATCCCTTATTTTAGATATATGAACTTCGTCATCATCTATAATTAGTATCTCTTTCATCTTATTTCCACTAACTCGTTCCCCCTAAAATTAGGGAAGGTAAATATAAAAACACACTCTATGCTTAGGCTAACTTAAATAGTTAAAAATATTGTTACATATAGTTAGTTTATATTTCTAAGTAGGTCAACTATAGAGAGAAGCTATTGCCGTATTAACTGATAGTTTCCATTTTGTTATGTCTATTGTTTTTTAAAGGTTTTATTAACCAAGCAAATTGTGGAGGTTTTTATGGCATCACGCTCAAAAGGGGTCGGTTCAGTGGCCCCAAAAGAAAGAATTAACATTTCATATCGACCTGCTACCGGTGCTGCAAAAGAGGGAATTGAACTGCCTTTTAAAGTATTGGTATTAGGGGACTTCACACAAACCAAGGATGCACTCAATACCGAAGCCAGAAAACTAATCAATGTTAATAAAAGTAATTTTGATGAAGTTATGGATGACCTTGATTTGAAATTAAATTTTAGTGTTCCAAACAAAATGATGGGTGATTCTGAAGAGACAATTGATATATCGCTTGATATTTCAAAACTGTCTGATTTTGAACCAGATCAAATCATTGAGCAGATTGATGAATTGAAAAAAATTCTGCAGTTACGAGAAGCATTAAAATCATTAAAAGGGCCTTTGGGAAACTCGCCACAAATGCGTCGTCAAATTCAGCGATTACTCTCTGATGAAGCATCACGAAATGAGTTGAAAAAAGAAATTGGATTACTGCAATAGGGTCGAATGGGTTTTGCCCAAGGCTTAGTTTAGGAAAAAGTTATGGCTACAGCAACTACAACAGTGAATGAATCTCTTATTGATGGCCTACTAGCCCTTAGTAAGATCCCCGAAGATGATTTGAGTTATTCGATTGCCTCAGTTGGCATGCATTCTTTATTTACTCGCATATTTGAGCAAGAGGCAGATGCAAGTGAATTAAGAGTCGATAAGCGCTATGTTGAACAATTAATTGAAGAATTAGACCGCAAGTTAAGTTTACAAATGGATGAGGTACTCCATCATCCAACTTTCCAATCTTTAGAAGCACCATGGCGAAGTTTAAAGTTTTTAGTTGATAGAACTGAATTTGGTGAAAACATCAAAGTTGAAATTTTATCTGTCGATAAAGAAGAATTACTTAATGACTTTCAAGATTCACCTGAAATAACTGAAAGTGGTTTATATCGTAAAGTTTATACAGATGCGTTTGGCCAATTTGGTGGTAATCCCTACGGCGTCATTATTGGGGACTATAGCTTATCTCACAGTAATCAAGACGTAGAGCTTCTTAGCCACATGTCTAGCCTTGCAGCAATGAACCATGCACCCTTTATAGCCGCAGCTTCACCAGAATTTTTCTCCTTAAACGAATTTGCTGAAATTCCAGATTTAAAACAAATCGAAGCGATGTTCGAAGGTCCGCAATATATTAAATGGCGACAATTTAGAGACTCAGACGATGCGCGAAATGTTGGTTTAGCACTGCCTCGCTTTATGCTTCGTCCAACGTATGGTGAAAACATACCCGTTCGTAGTTTTAATTATATTGAAGGCATTACGAATCAATCACAGTACTTATGGGGAAATGCTTCTTTTGCTTATGCCACAAAGTTAACCGATAGTTTTGCTAGATACCGCTGGTGCCCAAATATTATAGGCCCACAATCTGGTGGTGAAGTAAAAGATCTGTCGATTAACTTAGTTGATGACAGTGGTACCACTAAAGTCGTTGGTCCAACAGAAGTGCAATTGTCAGATCGTAAAGAATATGAATTGTCTGAATTAGGGTTTATTCCGCTGACTCTGCGTAAAGATTCAGACAGTGCGGTATTCTTTTCATCAAACTCAGTTCAAATGCCGCGTAAATTTACCAATGATGATGAAGGTCGTCAAGCTGAGCTTAATTATAAACTAGGTACACAATTACCGTACTTATTCATTGTTAATCGCCTCGCACATTACATCAAAGTATTGCAACGTGAAAACCTAGGAAGCTGGAAAAGTCGTGGTGATTTAGAAATGGAACTTAATAAATGGATTAGACAATACGTAGCTGATCAAGATAGTCCTTCAGCAGCAACTCGTAGTCAAAGGCCTCTGCGTAAGGCGATGCTTCGAGTAAATGAAGTTGATACAGAGGCTGGTTGGTATGAAGTTGCATTAGAAGTAACACCTCACTTTAAGTTTATGGGCGCTAATTTTACTTTATCACTTACAAGTATGTTAGAGCGTGGTTAATAGAATTTAAGTGCTTAATTTAAAGCATAAAAGTAGAAGGATTTAGATATGCCTACAGAAATATACATGACAATAAATGACCCAGAGGGTTGCTTAACTGAAGAATCCTGTTCAAAAGAAAGTATTGGTTCATTTTTCAAATCTGATCATGAGGAAGAAACATTAGTCTTAGCGTATAACCATAAGGTGAGTGTGCCGACCAACTCTTTGACAGGTCAAGTAACTGGTACTCGAAAGCATGAGTATCTTGAAGTAACCAAGTTTATTGACAAGAGTTCACCATTATTACTCAATTCCGTCACTTCACCTTCTGAGCTGGAAGTGATTTTACGCTTCTTTCGCACACCAGATGAAACCAGTGCGGGCGAGCCGGTTGAGTACTACAACATTACATTGCAACGCGCAAAGATTGTCAGCATAAATACAATTTCTCCTAACATATTAATTCCTGAAAACGATGGGTTAATGCCGTTTGAGAATGTGGTATTTACGTATGGCCAAATTCAAGCTGATCATGTGGTATGTGGTACGACAGCGATTGATGATTGGTCTGGTGAAGGCGAATAAATAAGAGTACTTATGAGACTATTAAGTTTGTTTCGGCTCAGTTTGCTAACATTTGCTATTTTTTTTCTAACGGCTTGCAGTTCATTTAACTTTTTTAGTGATGATTCTGATAACAAAACCTCAGAAAATAACGCAAGTTATACCAACCCAAAGCAACTAGATCATTGGCTTGATAATGCTTCTGCTTGGCGTAATTGGGATATTAATGGCCCTAATAACGCATTAGCACAATGGCAATTTGAAGACAATGCCCTGAGTGTTCACCTGCAAGCCAGTGGTGAACTTAATAGTTTCAATAATTTACCACATATTTTACACATTAAGGTGATTCAACTAACTGATATAACAGGGTTGAATACATTAATAAAAACGCCAGCTGGGGTTCGTACTATTTTGTCTGAATCAATAGAGATGATCCCAAATGCTGTGTCTGAAGAAATCGTCACTCTTGCACCAAATCAAACCTTAACCCTTAATTTAGCCCGGCAGCAGGATGCTAAGTTTATTGCTGTAGTAAGTGGTTTTGCAGAATTAAAACCGACTAATTCAGTCAAGATATTATCCATACCCATTATTACGATTAAAGCACCTCAAGCAGACAAGTCTTGGTTTGATACCTTAACCTTTGGTTTATTTAGTGATGAAGCTGAGCAAATTCCAGACATTATTCGTCCTGCCACAATTAAAATTCAAGGCCAGTTTGGTGATACTGCCATTTCTAAATTCGATGCTCAGGCTTTCTGACACTAGGAGTGAATAAATATGGATCCATTAAAGTCAATTTTTTGGAATCAAGGGTTGTTTCTAAAACCTCAACACTTTCAACATTTATCACTTCAAACCCTAGCCCAAAGCTATGCGTTTACAAAAATAACAACAGGTGTTGAGCAGGGCATAGCTTCATTATCAATTAACAGCAGTGCGTTAGAAGCGGGTTTATTTCAAATCGAGACATTTGAAGCCATTTTACCCGATAAAACATTATTAGTTTTTCCTGGGAATTGTTCTATTGCGCCACTTTCAATTGCAAATATGAGTACAGACAAAGACAGCACAATTGATATTTATCTCGCTGTTGCACCGGTATTAATCGATGAAAATAATGTTTCTAATAATGTAAATGAGCAAGTTCGTTATATTCATAACGAGCCCGCTACTGTTGTCGATATGTATGATTTTGAAGAGCAAACTCAGCTCAATACGGTTAATATAAAATGTAGATTAATTACAGAAAAAGAGCTTGAACACCACAAAGAATCAATTTGTATTCAAATTGCTAAATTATTCTCACAAGCTGGTAAATTTACTTTAAGCAGTGATTTTATTCCTTCAATTATCACCATTGCTTCTTCATTAGTCTTACAAACAAATATTCAATCACTTAAACAAAGTTTAATGGCAAGATATGAGCAGCTTGAAAGTTTTAGTTCGCTCAAAGGCCAGCAAAGTAGTGATATTTCCAGTGCAAGTTTATCAACAATTATGGCTTTAAATGTGCTTGCTAATGCCATTCCGCAATTGGCACACTTTGAGGAGTGTTTGCATTTAAAAACAGAACAATTATATCTGTGTTTACGCCAGCTCATAGGCCAGCTCAGCTTATTCTCAAGAACCATTTCTGTGTTAGGTTACAGCACCCAAGTATCAGAATCTTTACTTCCTTTTAATCACGAAAACCAAACGGAATGTTTTCATCGAGCATTTTCATTAACCCGATTATTACTCAATGAATTGACTATTGAGCCAGAAATGCTGATTCATTTTATAGCCCAAAATGAAGCCAAATTTGTCGCAACATTAACTGCAGACTTTTTAGCAAAAAATAATCGCTATTATTTTAGATTACGCTCTAAAGAAAATCTTGAGCTAAGAGTGAGTGACATTTTACAGTTTGCAAAGCTTGGGGCGGATGGACAAGTGGATGTCTACATCAAACGCGCATTACCAGGCATCAAATTAAGCTATTTATCAAGAAAACCACTAGGGGTAGCGAGTTCACCAAACAGTTATTACTTCAGTTTTGATACCACTTCTTTTGAATGGCATAAAGCACTCGAATCGGGCAGATTAGGACTTATTTGGCCCGATGCTCCAGAAGACTTACAGGTTGAAATCATTGCGGTAAGGGGGTAAACATGAAGTTAATCAATGCGTTTATCCCAGTATTGTCTTATCTCAAAAGTATTACTGGACTGCTCACCGAATCGTCAGAATTAGATCAAGAACAATTGCAGCAGCAGTTAATGCCTCAACTGATTAAGTATAAAGAAACCTTACTCAATAATGGCTATTCGAGTGAACAATTTGAAACTGCCTTGTTTGCTATTTGCGCTTTGATTGATGAGGCGGTATTAATTTCTGAATGGAAATATAAAGACAACTGGTTGAAAAATCCGCTGCAAAAACAATTCTTTGAAACTAACTCTGCGGGTGTCGAGTTTTTTGAAAAATTAGACAACCTAAAAGAATTAAATACAAAAGATCAAGATATACGAGAAGTGTATTTTTACTGCTTAACATTCGGATTTACGGGGTGTTATTTTGATATTGGTCAAAAAAGTCAGCTTAACGATATTATCCAAGCTAATTATAAATTGCTTAACAACTATCAAGAAATCAAATTATTTAATCCAAAAATACCAAGTAATCAAGTAACACTCGTAGATCAACAAATGCATGAATATTACAAAAGAAAGCTCTTTACTTGGGGGCCAATTGTATTTTTAGTGGCGAGTTTCTTTTATTTTAGAAATGATTTTTTGAGTGTTTTGTACACATTCATCAGTAGTATTTAAGTCATAGGAAAAAATATGAAAAGTTTCTTTAAGTTTCTACTGGTGTTTTTTATCTGGCTTGTGGTATTGGGTTTATGCTTAGGAGTCTGTATTTTACTTGAACAGGAACTTCAGCTTGGTGTTATGATTTTCTTAGGTATTTTATTTACATGGTACTTTATAAAATTTTTAATTTTTATTGTTAAAAGGATCAATGCAAAAAACCGGGTCGAAAAGTTAATAAATCATGATAAAGACTCTACAGGTACAAAAAAAATATCACTCCTTCAGTTTTTCATAAAAAGAGATATTGATAAACATATTAGCAAGGTCATTAAAGCCATTAATAGAATTGGCAGTAAAAGCAATTCAGCACCAACGAAATGGGTCATGCATTTTAAGGTTAATAATACTGACGGTCAGTGGTTATATAGTAAAAGCGTAAATCGACCAAAAGTAACAGAACCCGTTTTTAATGAGCATCCATTTATTAATTGGTTAGTGTTTAATGAGTTTGTTTTACTTGATGTTGATGAATATTTATTATCTGAAAATAATGGTGCCGCACAACTTGAATGGTATCAATTATTAAATGGCTTAGCTGCGAGTGACAAGGTGATGCCTGTTGATTCGATTGTTTTTTCAGTTAATGTTAACACTATCGAAACGGCTTTAGAGCAACAAAAACTTGCTGATCAGTTAAGACGTCATTATGAAGATATTCGCACCTTCTGTGGTGTCGAAGTAAATATAAATATTGTTCTGATTGGGATGGATAAACTAAATGGCATTGATACTTGGCTATCAAATTTAGATCCAATTTTAAAGCAAAAAGCATTTGGAGTCATCAATAGTGGTACTTCAAGCGCAGAGCAACTAGTACAGCAAACATTTTCTGAACTCGGTGCTGTATTTAGCCAAGGATCGCTTTCTTATCTGGTCAAATATGGTTATGAACAAACCGCAGCGGAACTTCCCTTTAAAGCGAGTGAAATTGAAGATGCACTCACTAAATGTTTAACACGTTTATTTTCAAATAATTCTTTTCAAAATGCGCCTAATTGTAGTGGCTTATTTTTAGTGATGGAGCAAGAGTCTAACTTCTGTTTTGTTGAAGGATTACTAGAGCAACCAAGCTTATCTTGGCCATATGCTGTTAAAACAAATGTGGTCACTTTAAGTGATAAAGAAAAAAGAAAACGAAAACTACTTTATCTAGCAGGATGCTCTTCGTTGTTTGGGATGATTTATTTGATTTATGGGCAGAGCATGGCTTCGTTAGATCAATTAATGGATAAGTATCAAAGTAAAGAGTTTAATTTAAATAACCAATCTGGCTTACTTGAGAGCATTAGTGCTCGACATGAACTTATTAACGACTTACAAACATTGAATGTGGCGCATTGGTTTGCGCAAGGAAACGACCCATTAAAGTTAAATGTATTACGCGCTAAAACAATTGATAAAATTCAAAAAAATATACTAAACCCGCTTGATGAAGTATTTCTAAGTGATATTAACAAATTTGATGAAATGAGTATTAATCGAAAGGTCGATTATATTACTGTATTGTCTCGTCGGATTAATCTAATTAACTCAGCGATTAACGGTACGGGTATAAATGATTTAGCGCTAATGCCACAACCGTATGATGCAAGTTTTATTCGCACTATGCCAGCCCAATTAATTGAAGAAATCAATACAGTTTACTTACAACGAATCGATTTACTTCAGCAATCAGGAAGAGAAAAACTCAATACATTATTATCAAAAGAAAAAACACAATTTCAAAATAGTATTATTAGTTTATTATCGAGTAATAACGACAACTTGGAATGGCTAACAAACTGGGTTAATCAGAATCAAAGCATCAAAGACATCACGTTAGCTAGTTACTGGCAAGGCACCGTATTGGATGCTGATGATATTAAGGTTCCTAGGGTCTATACCGTAGCTGGAAAAGCAGTGATCGATAGTTTTTTTAGCGACCTGCGATTAGCCTTGGGCGAAGATAATCAGTTTTTAGCAGTCTATCAGCCGAAATTTATCGAGCAATATCAAATTAATTACCTCGCGAGTTGGGGAGCATTTTTAACTTCCTTTAACTTAGGCGAAAAAACATTAGCGACACGAGATCAGTGGCTAAATGTTATTAATAATTTAACAACAGGTCGAAATATCTATTTTAAATTATTAAACGAGTTAGATTTTCAATTAGCCCCCTTCAAAGACAGCGAAAATGTGCCTCAATGGCTAGAGTTTGCCTTGTATTATCAAGATATGCTCGCGCTTGGCGAAGATAAGGTGAACAGTAATAAGAAAAAGAATGCGGTATTAACTAAGTTGGCACTTAAGCTTATTGGCAGTACTGGGGCAGTGGGTAAAGCTATCGCAGGATCAGCAAAAAGTGGACTCAAAACGCAGAAGAAATTAGACAAAGCATCAGGTTCAGGCCCAGGACCTACAGAGCGAGAGCTTAACCTTCAACAAGCTGCCGCAGAGCTTGATAACTATAAAAGTACACTCGCTGATTTAGTCTTTAAAGTAGAGCAAAAATCAGAATCGTATAAAAATGCGGTTGGTTATTTTTCTAACCCAGATAATCCAGCTGCTGCAGGTACGTCGCTTGCTGCAGCGCAAGGCAGTATTCAAAAACTGCAAGGTTTGGTTGGTAAGTCAGGCATATCTACTGTGCCATTTTGGCAGATTTACACTGGGCCTGTGTCGTTGTTAGAACAATTTATGGTCAAAGAAGCCGCGTGTAAACTTGATGATTTTTGGCAAGAGAAATTCTTGTTTGAACTTCAAGGTGTGCCAAGTGCTAAAGTTGAAAGTTTTGCTTATGGTGAAGGAGGGATTTTATGGGGATTTATTGACTCCTATATTCAGCCATTTATCTATACTAAAAAGGCGGGAATTTATACTAATAAGCGAGTCAATGAGTTAGGTCTTCCTTTTTTACCTGACTATCTAAGTTACCTAAGCACGGTTAAAGATTTCAGTAAAAGACAAAAATTTGAATCGTTTAGTTTAGATATAACTTCTAAGCCAACCAGTTTAAATAACAGCGCCTTATTATATGTCAGTAAAACGCAATTGGCTTTGCAATGTGCATCTGGTGAACAAAAAATTGAAAATAATAATTATATTACTAGTCAGCATTTTACTTGGGAGCAAAGTTGTGGCCCTGTCTCGTTAAGTTTTCAAATTGGTAATAAAACAATTGTTAAATCTTATCCAGGGCAAGATGGGTTGAAGCATTTTCTTAATGATTTTAAAGCGGGTAAAAAACGCTTTGAAACAGAAGAATTTGCTGAACATTTCTATGTGTTAGATCAATTTAAAATTAGATATTTAGACGTTACATTTGAAATTGAAGGTGGTGCTAAGTTGTTATCAGCTTTAAATCAACTGCCTCCTTCACCGCCTAAAAATCTGGCGATGTGTTGGTCGCGTTATGAATGATTTTGCAACGGTTTCGTTCATCCCTGAGCATGCTGAAAACTTACCATTTAAGGTATTAGTTATTGCTCAACTGACAGGTATTGATGATGAACATTTACCCTACAAAGCGAAAGAAATTAATCGTGAGAACTTTTCTGATGTGATGAAAAGTTATGACATTAGTTTACGCTTAGAACTTGAAAATGATCGTTTATGCGACATTTTTAATGTCGAGAAGCAATATTTTACAATTAATTACCCAATAAACTCACTTGCATCGTTTCATCCAGAAGCCATTTTAGAATATGAACCTAATCTAAACATTATTGCCGATATTATTGTTCAACTTCGGGCATGTTTACAGCGTGCTACCTTTACGTTTGACCAAGAGCAATTTTCATTTCATGGTCTTAATTTAGCTATTT
Organism: Pseudoalteromonas tunicata; assembly: GCF_002310815.1. Lineage (NCBI taxonomy): Bacteria > Pseudomonadati > Pseudomonadota > Gammaproteobacteria > Alteromonadales > Pseudoalteromonadaceae > Pseudoalteromonas > Pseudoalteromonas tunicata. The sequence continues at coordinate 765,434 of NZ_CP011033.1, forward strand.
TTGAGTGTTTACCTGTTAAACGTGCGGATCTTGAATGGGCCGTTTGTGAATTAGAATCTGTGATCTCTGATGTGCTTGATGCGATTTTACATCATCCACAATGGCAGCAAATTGAATCATCATGGCGAGGTCTTTGGTGGTTATGCCAAGATGTCACACAAGAAAGCCGCTGTATTGTTGAATGTTTGGATTATGTGCCATCGTATTTTAAAGAGGATGTCTGTCATACCTCGGATGTACTTGATAGCGATTTATATCACCATTTGTATTCAAACCATTTAGGGCTTTATGGTGGTATTCCTTATGGCAGTATTTTGCTCGATTACGCATTTTCGAATCAATTACCAGATCTACAATTTCTTGGTCGCATGGCGCAACTGTGTGCTCATTTACATGTGCCCTTAATCAGTGGTGTTAGCCCGCAGATGTTCACTACCAGTGATTTTAGCAGACTGGTTGAGCTTGGCAGTTTAATAGATGTTTTTGCTTCTTCGCGCTATATCAAATGGCGTAATTTTTGTGAGCAAGAGCAGGCTAATTATGTCGCACTTACCTTACCTCGATTATTAATTCGGTCAGCTTATAACCCAGAAAACAGCTCGCTCAGTTGGTATCATGAGCAGATTGGACGTAGCTCTGAAAATTGTTTATGGCTGAATGCCGCCTATGGATTTACCCATAATTTAATCAAAAGCTTTATGGAAAATGGTTTTTGTAATTTGATTTTTGGCCAAGAGGGAGGGCAACTTAATATTGAGCAATTACATGCGTTTAATGATGCATTACCTGTTGAAGTGACGCTTTCAGAAATCTGCGAAGCTGAATTAATTCGCTTGGGTTTTAATCCGGTTTGCAGTCGAGTGCATGCCAAACAACTATTGTTTCAATCGGCAAATTCTGTGCAATGGGGTTATATCAACCAACATTTGAAAGCTTATAACACCAGTCAAATGGCAGCGGCACAATTACAATATCGTTTTATTGTATTGCGTACTTTGCACTGCATAAAAATTTTATTTCGAGAAAAAATTGGCTCAATAGAAACAATGCAAGAATTAACCGATTACCTCAATGTGTGGTTAAGGCAATTCGTTTCTGATGTTGAATTTCCAAGTAAAGCTATTCGAGCTCAACGACCACTTCGTGATGGGAAAATTATTGTCACCGAGGCATCCTTACAAGGGTGGTATGACATTAGTGTTGCTTTGACGCCACATTTTAAATTTTTAGGTAATGCAATGACTTTTGATGCAAGCCTCACTTTGGCTGAAGGAGAGGCGTAATGGAATCTGCTGGATATATGCAAGTCAATGCATCAAAGCAAGGCACAATAGCGGGATCTTCTTTACGTAAAAACCGTGAAAATTTAATTAACTTATATTCGTTTAATCATCAAGTTAGTGCTTCATGGCAAGCTCATAGCCACATCAGTAATGGCGAAATTATCCATGCACCCATCTCGATAACAAAGGAAATAGACCGAAGTACGCCCAAATTATTTCAAGCTATGGTCGAAAAGGAAGTACTAAATATTGAACTTGAATGGTTTCGTTTTAATGTCAACGGCAAAGAAGAGCGTTACTTTAAAATTGAGCTTAAAGATGCACAATTACTTTCAATTAACCAAATGATGCCAGAGATTGGCGATAAACGTTCAGAACAACTCAGATTAATGGAATCTATTATCATTGCTTACAGTGAGATTACGTGGAGCTGGGGGCCATTTGGTGATATCGCCTATCAAACAAATTGGCGAGGTGAGCGATAATGTTACGTTTAACTGAGCGCTTAGCCTTACTCAATGATGAGCAACAAGACAGTGGCAGGCGCCAAAGTATTGCTGATTCCATCGTAAAATATCTCAATCAATTGCTCAATACTCGCATTGGCAGCGTTGCAATATCTCCTTCGTTAGGTATGCCAATAGTGGACCTAAGTACAGGGGTCGAATCACCTGATGAACTGATTAATTATCTTAAAAAACAAATATTACATGGTGAACCGCGTATTGTTGAGCTTAATCAAATGATAAATAAAACAAGCAATCCTAACATTTTATTAGCGGTCATATTTTCGTGTCTTTGTTACGACCAAACTAGCTTTAAGTGTGCGATAGAATTAAAAATGGATAATACAATTGAGGTAAATTTAGTATGACCTCCTTAGATAAGTTATATCAAGATGAACTCAAATTATTAAAAGATTCAGCCCGTGTTTTTAATGAGCAGCATCCAGCGTTAACTGAGCATTTGGTTAAAGAAAGTAATGATCCTGATGTTGAAATGATTATGCAGGGGGTTGCTTATTTAACTGCAAAATTTAAGCAAGAATTAGAAGAGCCTTTCTCGCAAGCCCTGCAATCGTTATCTCAAGTTTTAGCTCCAGCGTTAATGCAGCCGATCCCCGCATCCGCAATTCTTTCATTCAAACCAAAGGTTGGTTTATTAAAACCGATCACCGTTAAAGCGGATGCTTATTTTGACTCTAAAGCAGTGACACATAAAGGAGGGAGTCATCCATGTCGTTTTAAAGGAAGTTGGGATACTGAGGTATTACCCATCACTTTAAATCAGATCAGTCAAAATTATAATGAGCAACAAGTCAGTGGTATTACATCACGTTTAATCGAATTAAAACTAGAATTTGATTCATCAAGGAATGATTTAGCCAACTTTTCATTTGATAAAATAAGATTATTTATCAATCAACCCTTGTCTGATGCGAGTTTATGGTTGTTCATGTTTGCCAAACAGTTGGTCAATCTAGAATTAAAAGATAAAAACTCAACCATTGCCTTAAATACTAAAGCGATTAAGCTCATTGGCTTTGAGGAAGAGTTTGCACTGTTTGATTTTGACAGTGTTGCTCAGTCACATCGCGTCTTACAAGAGTATTTTATTCAACCTGATAAGTTTTTATTTATAGAAATAGATGTATCAGCATGGCAAAGTCGCATGGGTGAGAATTTTAGTTTGACTTGTCGTTTTACTCAGCCAAATTGGCCTTTACCTGAGTTGTTGCTCTCGCATCTGCACCTTTTTGCAATGCCTATCGTAAATCAGTTTGAGCACTTCTGCGAGCCGACCGCAATTACTAATAAAGATCATCATATTGCTTTGGTTGCAAAGTCTGATCCTACAGCCAATGCGCAAGCGTTAAGTATTATCGATATCAAAAGTGTTGAAAGTATTTTGCAAGGTCGAGAGATTAATCGTAAGTTTGAAAATATACTCAAACCAAACAGCCTAATTAAGCGTAAATCTAGTTTTTATTTTTTTCGTAAGCATGGAACCATTGACGGTGAAGTAAGTAATTGGTTAGCTCTTGAGTTTCCTGCGCACAAACCGCTGGTGAGTCATGAAGTGCTTCGAGCTAAAGTGATTTGTTGCCATGGCGCAATCGCTCAGCATTTAGCCTTGGGTGATATCAATAAACCAACCAGTACTAGTTCTGAACTAATGACCTTCGAAAATATTACTCTGTGCACTGAATATCAATATCCACAAATCGCATCGGAATCCGCTTGGCACGTTATTTCTGATCAAGCACTCAGTATTACGTCGATAAAGGATGTAGAACAGCTAAAACAAATTCTCAAACATCATATTCCAAATCAAACTAAGCTATCTGCAAAACAAAAAACTAATTTGTTTCGCATTGAAGCGCTCGAAAAGCTAGTGGTAATTGAAAAGGATCATTTTAATAATGGCGCACTGTCACGGGGGAAAGAATTTAAGCTCAGTATAAATGGCGATAATTTTACCAATGTGGGTGATATGTTCTTATTTTGCTCTATTATTAATAAGTTATTGGCATTATCAACACCCATCAATAGTTTTAGTCAGCTAAAAACGATTGATTTAAGAACAGGAGAGTCACTTGAATGGCCGATACTCGTGGGCAAAAACTAGCTGAACTTGAGCAAGACTTAATCACAAACGCAACTCAATATTCATTTATTCAGGCTTATAAACTGTTATGCCAATTAGTGCTCGCTAAAAAAGCCGAGCCTTTGAAAGTGATCAGAATAAGACCCGCACTTACCTTGTCTTTAATGCGCTCTGAAGTTGTTTCAATTGAGAAAGTTTTTGTTGATGAAAAAAACGAATTGTATTTTCTTGAAGTGAATTTAATGGGGCTTTATGGACAAAGTTCACCTTTGCCTAAATTCTTCACTGAAGAAATCATGCAAGCGCATGCCAAAGAAAGTGACGCCGCACGGTTATTCTTAGATTTAATTCACCAACGGCTTTACCAGCTGTTATTTGAGGCGCAAACGCGCAATCTGCCTCATATTAATCCCAATGGTAAAAACCAAATCTATGATTTTATGTTCAGCTTAATTGGATTTCGTGACAAAGTTTGGCTTAATGACTTTCCAGATCCAAGTTTTTTATTACGGAACATTAATTTGTTTCGCCATCAAAAAGGCACGGCAAGTGGCCTCAAACAATTAGTCTCCCGCTTATTTACCCATTCATCTGTTGAGGTGAGCCAATACGAAACACGTGATTTAGTGATGCCAAAGTCTCAGCGCTTTACTCTAGCACAACAAGGAGATTGTTTAGGGGTTTCAACTTTACTGGGTCATAAAATTAAAGATAGCCAATCAAAAATACTGATCGCGATAAATCCAATATCAGAGCAAGAATTTAACTTTTGGATTAATACTCCTCAAAATTGGCTGAGTTTAAAGCAACTGATCCGCTATTTTGTGGTGCAGCCGTTGCTAATTGATATCAAGTTAGAGATAGAGCATGGCGATTTACTCACCTTATCGCTCGATAATGCCCAACCTGCAAAGTTGGGCTTAAATACTTGGTTGCATCCAGATAGACAACACCACACCGTGCAGAGCCAAATGCGATTATTATAATTAATTAAGGTCATGAACCATGAGTACGTATTCGTTTAGTTTTGAAGTTGATGGTTTTGATGAAAATTTATTCACATTACAGCGATTTAATGGCAATGAAGCCTTGTCTTGCTTATTTTACTTTGACGTTGAACTAAAGTGCCTTGATTTAAACTTAGAATCAAAGCAACTCCTTAATAAATCGGCAAAACTCACCATTTTTTTGAATCAAAAAGCAATTCGTACTGTTAAAGGCATTATTAATTTATTTGAAGATACCTATTATTATTCGAATGCTGTTTTGTATAAAGCGCGCCTTGTCCCGCACGCGTGGGCATTAACAAAGTTTGAATCGAACGAAGTGTATTTAGATCAAACAATTTCAGAAACGCTCAGTTGCATTTTGGATGAAATAGGCCTGTCTTCAACTCAATATAGATTTGATTTTAATAAAGAATATAGAAAATGGCCTTTTCGTTTGCAATATAGCGAGTCGCATTTTAACTTTTTGCAACGCTTAATCGAACGAGAAGGTATTTATTACTATTTTGATAGCACTAAAGAGAATGATGTTTTAGTGTTTACCGATAATATTGCTAGTATTCAGCCAGCCCAAACAACCCCGTTGTTATTTCAACCTCTGAGTTCAGTGAAAGTGTCTGACGATGTTGGATTTATTTCGAGTTTTATTTGTAAACAACAAAGCCTGCCACAAAAAATAGTCTTGCGTGATTTTAACGAGTCTTTACCTTCTTTAGATGTGCGTGGGGAAATTGAGGTAGATTCGATGGGGATGGGCGAAATTAATCTTTATGGCTTAAATATTTTAACTCCCGAAGAGGGGGAGGCTTTATGTCAGGTGCATGCCAATAGCTATTTGTGTCGCCAAGAACAATTTATTGCTGCTTCAGAATTGGCCTTGATGGCCCCAGGCGTTAGTTTTAAGTTACAAGATCATCCAAAAGCAAGCTATAACCAGCATACTTATATTTTAGAAAGTATTTCTCACTCAGGTGTCAATGTCAGCGTAGATGAAGGCAACAACGAAACAAACTTAAGTACTGCTGCGTATGAAAACAGTTTAATTGCTTATTCATCGATACATGAATATGCACCACAACGAACCACTAAAAAACCCGAAATCAATGGGACATTAAATGGCATTATTGATTCTGAAACCGACGGAGAATATGCCGAATTAGACGAATTTGGTCGATATAAAATTAAACTTCCTTTCGATCGACGTAACCGAGATGGCGGCAAGGCATCCCATTGGATCCGAATGATGCAACCCTATGGAGGAACAAAAGAAGGTATGCATTTCCCTCTGCGTAAAGGGACTCGGGTCTTACTGAGCTTTATTGGCGGTGATCCAGATAAGCCTGTGATTGCTGGGACAATTACCGACTTAGGTGAGCAAAGCTCATTAGTGAACTCTCAAAACGCAACAAATTCTATGATCCGCACCGCTGCCGGTAATAAAATTGAGATTGAAGATAAAGAAGGTCGCAACCGTATTAAGTTTGAATGTCCAACCAATAATACTTACATGCACTTAGGGGCGCCCAATCATGATGGGTCAGGGTATGTGCTCATTACCGAAGGTATTGAACGCAAAGATATTCAAGGGGGTCAGCGCCTCACAATTCAAGTTTTAAGTGAAAATCCGACTCATACTTTCTCTGAATCTGACCAAAGTACAGCTACTGATTATTCAGACATTCAAGAATTTAAAGTACTCGATCATGCCGGTATGGTGGTTGAAACAATGACAACTGATATGGAAATTGAAGGGAGTTATTTAGTTGAACGTCGTTGTGGGCCTAAATATTTATTCACCGATGGTAATGAGCACGTTTATGGTGGCGGTGATGTGTATGGTTTTGGTAATGGCTATGAAGAGTCCCATTGGCGAGAAGCGGATGATGGAGGCGTTCATCCTGATGAGGTATTTAAAATATTAGGGGATGATGGCGAAGTTTTTGTTGAAGAAGATGGCCAATACTCTCGTGATTATCAGAAAAAAATTGATGGCGCAATTCGGTTTGATCCCGGTAATCATCAAATAGAAAAAGTATGGTCAGATACTTTCTCATATCAAAATGGCAACAATTATACTTGGGGCGATACTTGTGATTATGAGTTTGGCAATGGCTATGCAGAAAGCCATGTGGATACCAATGATGACGGTAGTCCTGTTAATCCGTTAAACAAAAAAGACTGGCCATTTGATTTAGCCATACCGCAAGTGAGTGATGAAAATCCACATTTAGTGGCGGTAGGTGCAATTAACGGTGTCTACGTCAAGCTTGATGGTGGCAATACCGGAGTCGAGAAAAGCATTGGCAATGCTTATGAATATAGCCATGGTAATAGTCTTGCGGTGAGTTATGCCTGTGATGAAGAAGAACACAGTTATGGCGGAGAAAAATACGAAGCGACTTACACTAAAGAGGGTAAGCTGGTAGGTTCTGAGCATAAAAAAAATGGTGTATGCACCGAAATAGAGCAAACCCCTGATGGGGATTTTAAAGAAGAGACTATTTCTGATGTGTCAGGTGTCGGTAAAGTGACCACAACGAATGTCTATGCTTATGGTGCACCTGTTTCTTATGAAATTGTACGAGAGCCTGCACCAGGTTCTACTTTTAGTTTTAAAGGGGATGGATTACCTACGATTGAAATGAAAATGGAAATCGATGTTGGAGCCACGGAGATAGCTACGCATATAGGGGGCATGAGCAACAAAGTTGAGATGGAAGCGTTAGGCATGAAAAATGAAATCACAATTTCTGGCGCAATTATGTCCAATACCATCGAGCTTTCAGGTTGCCCATTAGAAACCGAAATAAAAACAGGCGATGATGGGTTAGAAATAAAGGCTTGGATTGGGCCTTTAAAAACGATTATGGAAACACGGGCCCTTGAGCTTGAGACTAAACAAGCATTGGAGCTAAAAACTAAAACATTAGAAATAATTTCAAATCAACTTCAGCTCGCTTCAACAAATGCTCAATTAACAAACAGCCAAGTGCGTTTAGCTAACTCATTAATAACCTTAATTAGTTAAAAGCATGAAAATAATCAAGTCGTTACAAGCATCATTACTGACTAAAACGTTTCAATACAATCATAAACATTTTTTTGTGTTTTCATCGTTATGGGGCTTTCGTTTAGATTCAGGTGACGCCGTGCTTGAACAAGATCTTTGGCAAACAATTGGCGAATCAATAGGCAAAGAAACTTTACTCGATGAAGCGATGCCCAAAGATCAGGCTGAATTTTTAGCATTTGGAGCAGCTATCTCGGTAAATAAAAAACCAGTACCGCAACTTGATGTAATTATTGAATTTGCAGGATTAAGAAAACACTTAGTGGTATATGGAGACCGATATTGGAAAGGAGTAGGACCGCTTAGCTACCCTTCTGAACCAACCCGTTTTACCTCCATGGCGCTTAATTATCAGAATACCTTTGGCGCAGGATCTGGTCATTACAATACATCTGGGTTTGGCTGTGGTGAAATAGAGAAAAATGGCTTAGCACTGCACTGGTTGGCTAATATCGAAAATGCTAGCTATCCCGTGACCACCAAATCAATCGATTACTCACCCGTTTCATTTTTACCTTTAAATCAATCATGGCCCATGCAACAAGCACTTGTTGGTACGTATGATGATGAATATCTACAAAATCATATGCCTGGACTTGCAGCTGATATTGATTGGTCTTATTTTAATGTCGCGGCGCAAGATCAACGATTCGAACGATATTTAATCGGTGATGAGGGGTTCTCTATTCGAGGTATGCATTTAGATAAAGAAGTCATTCAAGGTGTTTTACCAAGTATCAAACCAAGAGGCTTTATTGTACGAAAACAGTTATCTAGCATTGAAAAAATAGCACTCATTGATCAATATCAAACACCCAATGTCGAGCAGTTTGAAGAATTAACATTTAACTTAGATACTGTTTTATTTTTCCCTAACTGCAATTTAGGTGTGGTGATCCACCGTGCAACAGCACAAATACATCATCCTCAAGCCCAAGATCTTGAAGGTTTATTGCTGGCTCATCAAGGCTTAGGTGAAGAGCAAAAACCATTAGCCTTTTATTTCGCGGAGTATTGTAAACGCTGCGATCCAGCGCAAAGTTATAAATATTTACTCGATTCACGTTCATTATTGCCCAATCATATCAATTGTGGCTTTTTGGCATTGCAGCAAAGCATCCCCAATCAAAACGCCATGGTGGATAACATGTCATCTTTTGCTGGTGGGCAAAAAGAGAGTGCACAACAACAAGTAGACCAAGCAATTGAGCAACAAATAGCTGAACTGAAATTGCTCGGTAAAAATGATGACGCAGATAAGTTATTGGCTGCAACAAAGCAAAAGATGACAAGTTTGCCGGTGTCAGATGAAGCAAAACAACTCAATGAATTGGCCGATAAAATCTTGCCCGGCGCAAAAGATGGCAAATTAACTGCGCAGAATATCGATTTATCAACACTCAATCTTGAGGCGATGCAACAGATGCAAGAGGCCATGAAAGAGATGGCGCAAAGTAAAAAACAACAAACCATAGATGAAATTAAAACACAAATTACACGCTTAAAAAAAGAATCTGCTTATGTGCAAGGCGTTAATGCATCGATTGAAAAGTTAGCATTCATGCTTGAACAATTAACCTTACCACTTATTTTGCCTAGACCTTCTAATGAAGCTTTAAAGCAAATCAGAACATCATTAAAACAAGCCGATAACTTTTTGAATGAATCGATGGCAGTCGAAGTTGCTAGTCTTATTCCATTAAATGATGAACAACAAAAGCAATTAATACTGCTGCAAAATAAAGTGTCTTCAGCTGAAAATGACAAAAAACTCGATACCGCTTTTGAGTTTATCAAAGATAGTTATTTAAAAGGCGCACATTTTATCGAACATGCGCGCTCGCCTCATGCTGGTCGTGAAGAGCAGATCAGTGAAACGCTCAAAAAAGAGTTAACTCAGCAGCTGAATTTTTCCACGCTAGACTTTGCATTTTGTACTTTAAAAAATCTCGATTTTTCAGGTTGCTCGCTTGCTACGGCTTATTTTGAATTTACTCAGCTCAGTTATCTTATCTTCAAAAATACAGATTTAAGGTTTGTTAATTTTGCCCATGCCACGGTATCACACACAGTATTTGAAGCATGCATTGTTAATACGGTGAACTTTGGTGCTGGGAAGTTTAAGCAATGTCATTTTAAAGGGCTTGATTTTAATGAGGTAACGTTTGCTAAATCGACCTTTATTGAGTGTACTTTTAGCGATTGTTTGTTTGGTGAGCGCCAAGATGCGTGGCTTGAAACTGAGTTAACCCAGTGCTCCTTCACTCGCTGTCAATTACCAAAACTCAATTTTATTGAACTACAGCTGACCTATACACAGTTTAATCAATGTGATTTAAGCGAATGTAATTTTATAAAACCAAATTTGACCCACAGTGCATTTGTTGCGTGCACATTCAAGGGCACCAATTTTGTGATGGCCCAATTACCGCATGTGAGTTTTAAGCAATCTAAATTAGAGAATGCGCGTTTTGTCGGTGGATGCCAGATGCAACATACTTGTTTTGACCAAGCAATGATTCATGCTAGTAACTTACGCGATTGTGATTTAAGCCAAGCGAGTTTTAATCAAGCGGATATATCAGGGTCTGATTTTGGCAGCTCTTTACTCAACAATGCTGATTTTAGTCATTCGATAGCACAACACACTCAATTCATTGAAGCTAAGTTAAGAAATGCACTCTTTTTAAAAGCCGATTTATTTGAAGCTAATTTGATGAATGCAGATTTACGCAGTGGTCAGTTTAAAGGGGCGAACTTATATAGTGTCAGTTTTTTAAATGCGACTATCGGGAAAACAGATTTCTCGGGTGCAAACTTAGACAACACGCTATTGCAAGATTGGAGGCCTATTTTTGAATAAACAGCAACTACAAGACCACATCAAAGGGCTCACTTCAAGTGCTCCGGTTTTAAATGATGAAAATTTAAATCAACAGGATTTATCTGATATTGATTTATCTGGCGGTGCGTTTAGTAAAACTGTGTTTCGTGGGGCTAATTTACAACGGACTAATCTGGTACAAGCAACCTTTGTTGATTGTGATTTAAGCCTGGTAAACTTTGCCGGGGCACATTTGAACGAAGCTAATTTTATGCGCTGCAAGTTTATTGAAACTCAGTTACCCCATCTTGATTTGCGAAACGTTAATTTTATCGAATGCGATTTGTCACATGCCAATTTCAGCCATACTCATTTTACCCAAATAAATTGTGTTAATAGCCAATTAAATCAAACCAATTTAAGTGGTGCACAGTTTAAAGAAACCAGTCTGCTTGATAGCTCCTTGAAGGGGGCTAACCTCTGCGACACAGTACATTTTCGCACTAACTTTATAAATGTTGATTTTGCCGATGTGCAATTAGATAGGGCATTACTCGAACTCGTATTTTTTCAAAATGCTGTCTTTACCGATTATAAATTCCAAGTTGTGCAGTTTAAAATTTGCCAATTTAGAGAAAGTAAATTGCAGCGTTGTGATTTTAGTCAGTGTGATTTACACCAATGTGGTTTTATGGAAGCCGAGCTAGAGTCTGCTATCTTTACAAAGGCTAATTTAAACAATGCAATGTTTATCAAAGCAAATTTGAAAAACTGTGACTTTAAAAATACTCAGCTTGGCCAAGCTTTATTTAATGAAGCCTCGCTTTGTGGCAGCCAATTAAATAATGCACAGTTGCAACAAGCTCAGTTTACAAAAGCGGATTTAAGTCAGTGTAATTTTGTAAATGCAGACTTAACTTATGCCGATTTGTCACATGCAAATGTCACATCAGCTAATTTTAATGGCGCAACATTATTTCGCTGTAATTTACACCAAATTATTGAAGAGCAGACATGCTGGGACAATGCCGATCGCAGTATTGCTTTAGCAACTGATCCCAAAAAAGCCAAAGCAGAAGCCTTTAGCCAATAACATTATTAGGATGACATCATGCAGCAAAATATTATTCCACTACCGCAAAGTAATACTGAATTATGCACTGGAGTGATTAAATTTAAGCATGTCGAATATTGTATTGTGCACGCGAGCAATGGGTTACATCAAAGCCAAAAAGCTGCAAGTTGCCTGATAGAGCCCCAAGTCGGCGATGTTGTGATGCTGTGTAAAACAGGTGACGTGTCGTACATCATTGCAATTTTACAACAAGCTCAGCCTACAACATCAATTAATCTGACCGGTGATATTAATTTATCAACCGCAGGTGCGCTTTCCATTCATGCGGCCAAAGGGCTCGATTTACACACTCAAGGCAAGCTTAGTCAGCTTTGTTCTGAGTTACAGCAAGTCAGTACGCAGCACATCGTCACTACCACCGATCTCAATGTTCATAGCCAGCAAAGTAAATTAACTACCGAGCAGGCACAAATTCATGCCGAGCAATGCCACTCATTTATTAACCGCGTTTATCAACGAGCAGATCAAGTTATGCGCTGGGTTGAAACCATTGAGACTGCGCAAATAGGCAACTTAGTGCAATCTGTCAGGCAAACATGGAATGCCCGCAGTAATAATACCGTGATCACTGCTAAGCAAGATGTAAAAGTCGATGCGCAACGAATACATATGGGGTAACTGATGTTTGCTAAAACTCAAATGGGTGGAATGGATTTTGCGTTTCCTGATGTGTGCTTAACACCAATTCCAAGCCCGGTCGGCCCAATTCCAACACCTATTCCTTATCCAAATATTGCAATCCCTATGATGGCAATTCCAAGCCAATTTAAGGTCTTAACTATGTGTATGCCAAATCATAATTTAATGACTATTACGCCTATGAGTAATGGTGATAATGCAGGGTTATTTATGAATCCGCTTTCTGGCATGGTCATGGGGCCGCAGCGCAATTTATTTGGGAGCGTAAAAACCCTGATAGGTGGATTACCAGCGACAAAAATGTTGAGCCCTTCAGGGCAAAATGGGGTGAGCCCAGGTGCGTTTGGTATGAGTTTAGCGCCAAGCCAAATTAAATTATTAATCATGGCTTAATGAATCATTTACTAGGGACTTAACATGAGAATTTCTTTTGCAGTAAAGCTCGGTGTCTTAATGATAGTGTTAATGACTGCATTAGTTGGCAGTATTCTTATTTACTTTTATCAATACTCGGTCGCGACGCTTAATAATGATTTAAAACAGGCAATTGGTGATGTAACACGCACGGCAAGCTTTGTATTTAAAGAAGAAGAACGTGAGCAAATTATGCAGTTACGCAATAAGCTTAATAGTACTTTAAGTGATGACTTTGCATTAAAAGTGAGATCTTTTTCACAACTTGAAGAAGGATCAACCGAATTATTACTTTCTCAAGAGCAATCAAAAGCGTTAGAGGGAACCCTTGATTTTCAATATCTAGTTCAGCTGTTACGGCGCATTCAAGAGGGCAGCCGAAATCGAGTCAATGCCCTGGGTTTATTACCGCAAACAAATATTTTAGCCACGAATGCATCGCGCGCTGCCTGGGCATATTTATTGGTTCGAGTGCCAAATACTCAAGCAAAAGATGCACTGATGTTTTTGGCTGATTCTAATTATCAAAAAGATGATTTTTCGACCGAAGGAAACCCAATTGGTAATATGTATCGCCCGCCAGCCTTTTTTACTGCTCCGTTTACTCAAGGAGTAATGGGCATTGCGGATAATTGGTATACCGACGAATTTGGTACTGTGATGACAGCTTTAGTGCCAATCAAAGCTGAGAATGGTGAAGTGATTGCAGTGCTTGGCATTGATTATGATGTGGCATCTTTTCAAAATCGTATTGAAAAACAAAAACAAATTAGTTGGAGTGTATTTGGGGTTTCTTTAATTGTTGCCCTCACTATTGCTTTAGTTATTGCGGGTTGGATATCCCTACCTTTAAGTAAATTAAGATCCGGTGCCGAGCAGCTTTCAAGACAAGACTTTGCTTATAGAGTTAGGATTAAGAGTCACGATGAATTTGGTGTTTTGGCAAATACCTTTAATCAAGTGAGTGAGAAGTTAGGCCAATTTACTAGTAATTTAGAAGCCATAGTGGATGAGCGCACAGCGCAATTAACTAAAGCAAACGAAAAAGTAATTGAATTAAATAAACGTTTAAGTGAGGAGAATGAATACCTAGGGGCTGAGGTTGATAATTTACTCGAACTTAGAAAAAAATATATGCCTTACATTAATAGTCGGGTAAAAATTGGAGAATTTGAGCTCAGTTTAAATTATTTACCTTCAAGAAATATAGCTGGCGATTTTTGGCAAATTTTACCCCAAGGTCAGCTGCAGCCTGCGCTTTATTTTGGTCAAGTATCAGGTGGTGGTTTAGAAACAGCCTCGTTAACGTTACAACTGCAAAGTTTACTACAATATCAGATTGGCGATACTCAAGATAAATTGGCCGCTTCGAATCATATGGTGTTACAACAATCAAAAATCTTAAACTGTGATTTTTTAGTTAAAATGCTGGCGATTGAATTTGATAACCACAATTTAAAAATTGTTGGCCAATGCCAAGACCCTATTTTATTTAATAAAAAACGTTGTACTGAAATTAGCATTACTCAAGATAATTTTGTTTTAGGGTTAAATCATCACTTAGATTTAAAAGCGATAGACTGCACACCTCAGTTAGACGATGTGCTGTTGGTCTATTCTTCAGGATTTAGACAAGCATTGTTAAAATTAAGCAATCATAAGCAAGACTTTGCAACCTGTTCAGACTTAATTGCTGCATCTGGGTTACAGCAGCACAGCTCACAAGAGTTATTAGAGAAATTTAGAAGTGAGATTTGGTTTAATGATTTCCCAAGTGACATCAGTTTTATTCAAATTAAACGGATTAACGTATGAGCCTTCAAATCAATGATCTCGGTGTTTTTTTTGATAAAAATAATAACCGACTAGTATTTGATACTGAATGTCGACTCGCGAATGCGAAAGGACAAAAATTTGTTAAATCATTACTTGATTATTTGCAGCGTGAATCGGTATCAGTATTAGAAATTCAGTTGGCACAGTTAGAGTTTTTTGATTTAAATACTGAATTATTTATTTATCTTGTCATTAAACAAATGAGTAAAAACAAAATAGCTTCGTTACTGATAAAAACGAATGATCAAAAATATCAGCTACGTATGTTAATCGCTAATATTCTTAAAATTAACTCAGAACTGAAAATTGAATTTTTAATTAATCCCGAGTTGAGCGCAATTTAGCATGCCAATTACTCATCAATTCGTTATTTTCAGGGGGTGATAACGGGGAAATTGTTGGCATCGGCGTGAGTTTTGAGATTGGTTGTAGGTGCAAGCTCAAAAGGGATTGCTAAATCAACAGGAATAAACTAAAGGGTCAAGTCCTGAGGGATCCCCACATTTTTTATCCAAGCTACAAGCACTCACTGCAATCCTTATTTAATTGCTTGAGTGCTTCTGAAAAAATTTTCAGTTTTATTTTATAACCAAATTTTTCGAAATATTTAGTACTCAAAATAAATTCAGGCAGTACGTTCCGATTTTTTATCATATTCACTTGATATCGTCGATGTACAATCAATATTTGTTACCGTTAAAACTGCTAGACAAAAGATAAAATTAGCAATTAATGTAATCAATAATGCGACACTTAAGCTGCCTTTTAATAGCTACGACAATGACGTGAGCTCATATCTACACATAAGATTAAAACCTATATTGGACTAAAAATTCTCTTTTAGTTAAGCCTTCTCTATAACCACTGAAGTTATATCCTAATTTAATCCCCCAATTATCAGAGAAATTATACATAACTGAAGTTCCAAATATAAATGACGTTTCAGTTGATTTATTAGACGATGTAGAAGTTGCGTTACTTGAATTACAACTAGGGCCTATCCTAAAGCTGTAATTGGCTGTAGGACAAATGCTAATTTCATTTTTTTCCTTCCCTATAATAACACCAGCATCAAAATCTAACTGCCAAGATTCGTTAAATAAAATGGTGTAGCCGCCTTCAATTGAAAACAAGGTTGTTTCATAAAGAGCTTCTGTGGTAATTAAATCGGCATTTTCATCGATTCGCAGTTCGACACCACTACTTTCAATAATACTTTGTGTAGTCCCAACTTTAGCACTCCATTGAGGAGTAAATTGGTAAGAAGCAGCTAATTTTAGCGGCAAGTCCTCAGATTCAACATTAAAGCTATCTAACTCAAACTTATTAAGGGAACTCCATACTAAACCCGTTTCAATAGAAAAATAAGGGGTAAACTCAGATGCAGAGTTATTTGCCATAACAAAAGAACTACCAAAGATAAAGGTCGTGCAACTCAAGAACTTTATTAATTTCATTATAATTCCTTAACTAAATTAGTTTGGGTCAAATTCAGGTGACTTCCACATTGCGGTAGTAAAGTCAGGATAGCCAAATTGATCAGCGTACGTCATAACAATCACATCACGTCCTGTGTTTAATAACCACTTTCTAAATTCAAGGGGTAAATTGTGATAATAATCACTAGCAGAAAATTGATTTTTAGGATCATAACCCTCAACCAACACAACAGGCTTATCAACAACACTGCTATCATCGCTTGAATATATAGTTAGGTTTGCTGCTGACGAGAAACCACTTGTTGTAGCAAATAATCCGCCTAGTAAAAGAGATAAATATTTCATGAATTTCCTTTCATTACTTCTCATAAATCACATAAAGCCGCTTTGCAGTACATAAGTAGAAACGCGCACTCTAATTTGTAATTTTCTATTTAGTTTAACTAATTGAATAATGTAGTACCCAATAATGGAGCATACTGCATAAGAATACTAGACATCTATAAAAGAATAAATGTAAACGTCTAGCAAATCACACCTACTTTTTACATTCTAGGGTAACAGGCTGTTGATATCTTACGCTGGTTGGTACAGTTCATTAATACAAGATATGATGGGGTCCTGATGAGGGTTCGCCAGGGTCAAGTCTTTCTTTTTGCCTTCCACTTAAATAAATTTATAAACATCATTTTTAAATCATTAAAATTATGATTTTTATTTTTTTACTTTGAACCTTAGCAAGAGTTTGTGCTGCTTTATTTGCAGGTATCAGTGCTTTGCCGCGATAAATCACGACCTAAAAGTTGGATGTTGCAATGGATTTTAACCTCGGTGTCGTGCAGCGTCTCGGGGCGCTCGGTGGTGAAAATCGGTTTGTTTCTCTTATCTAAAAACGACAGACAGGATGCACTAATATTGGAATGGCTCTAAAACTGTGGCCAATTTTACTTGAGTACTACATACGATGTTTTTGTTCATCAGTTCGCAATTACTTTTATGAAGAATGCTAGCGGCTTTCTCCAGACTATCTCTTGCGATTTAACCCTTGCAATTTGCGAGTAGTTATCGTTAAATAACAATGTGTTATTTAAACGGTGATTTTTCTACAAAGGACTTTCACTTCATAAGTGAATGCCCATGTAGGGCGTACACAAGTCAAGTCAGCAGCACACCAGCGAAGCTGGCGCCTCGGAGTATTGTATTTTTAAAGGACTATCGATGAAATACCTAGGATTGATATCAATAATTTTTCTGGCTGGATGCCAGTCTACCCCCACTTTCTGTGAACGAGAGCCTGATTCTAATTTATGTAATCAAAAAACTTACCAGTATACTACTGATCAAGCACTAGAGGAGTTTGAATCTCGAAAATCAAACAAAGCTTTTGCTCTAGGTCAAACATCCGATGGTTGGGAGTTTTATGGTTATGGTGAAGGATACAACTCGACACACAAAGCAAAAAAAGTGGCTCTTGAAGCGTGTCAATCGAGACTAGATAAACATGGTGTAGAAGGGAAATGTGAGTTAATTCGTTAAAAAAATATAATCGGGTAGCCGTTGGCTTCTGGCCCCATACACCCATTATGCGCTAGCAAGTTTAATGGGTGGTCATCTCCCGTGATGAATATGTATCCGAACATCTTTTAGTGGCACTATACTTAGTTGCGCAAAATGTTCACTGCCAAGAGCAATGCTAATTCCTTTTGTTTTGGATCTTTTAAAGGATCTTCGTTTTCAAGGGCCTACTTTTGTTACTTTTGTTACCAAATGCAATGGCGAGCCGTTTCCTGTCACTCAGTTTAATTCCACTGCGTACTTTTTATGTGTGCTATTTGTTTATAAGACTGCTGCGACTTAAAGTAATTAGAGTTTAAAACGCGATACGAGTTGTTCAAGTTCGGTTACTTTGGCGTCGAGCTCTTTCGCTGAGTCTGAACCAATTTTAGTTTGTGTGACTGAATCATTAGCAATATCGCTAATGGCAGTAATATCACGAGATATTTCTTGTGTGGCATGCGATTGTTCATCACTCGCGGTAGCTATGGCATGGATCATGGTATTAGCATCAACAGTGCGTTGTACTATTTTATCTAATGCGGCGCCTGCACTGTTAGCGAGTTTTACACCAGCCGAAACCAACTCAGTGCCATCACCCATGCGAGAAACTGCCTGACGCGTTTCATTTTGAATAGAGCTAATTAAACTACCAACTTCTTTGGTCGCTTTTGATGTGCGCTCTGCAAGTCCTCTCACTTCATCTGCCACCACCGCGAATCCTCGGCCAAGATCACCGGCTCGGGCTGCTTCAATCGCAGCATTAAGCGCTAATAGATTGGTTTGTTCTGCAATATCATTAATTACTTTGATAACATCACCAATTTCTTCACCGCGACGGCCAAGACTATCTACTGTGGCAGCGGTTTCATTAACAACAGAAGCAATGCGATTGATGCCATTGACCGTCTCTTGCATAATACGGCCACCTTCTTGCGCCTCTTCACCTGCTTGTTGTGACGTTTTAGCTGCTTCTGCACTTTGTGAGGCAACTTCTTTTACTGTAATACTCATTTGTTCAACCGCAGCGGCTATCAAATGTGCTTTGTCGGCTTGTTCTTGACTGCCTTGTACGACATTGGCGCTCGCTTGCTCTACTTTAATGGTGCTGGCGGCAACTTCGCTAGCAACATTAGATATTTGCTTTATTAACTCTTTTAATGAGCGCTGCATTTCATTTACTGAGTTCGATAGGCGGCCTAATTCATCTTCACGTAAGTCATGAATTAAATCTGATCTTAAGTCACCATCTGCAATTGATTTAGCTTTTAGCGAAATAACATCTAAACGCGTTTTAATCATATTGGAGATTTTCCAAGCAATAGCACTGCCGACCAGTAATACAACCACGGCATTTATCAGCAACCAAAGAATAACGTTATCGAGATTGGTATTGAGTGTTTTTAATGCAGAGTTTGCATCAAGTTCTTCTTCATGGGTTGAGTCTTGTAATATCTTTTGAATAGGTAAGACTAACTCGATTTCAAGGCGTTCCACCAGAGCAATTGCATCTAATTTATCTTTGGGGTTATAGCTATTAAAAACATAGTCGGCTGTATTTTTTATTTCAGAATAATACTGCTCTATTTCTACCATAGATTGTAGTTCTGCCGGATTTTGTTCAAGTGGTTTAATTAAATTTAGGTACTCTTGAAACGATGCTGAATCACTTTTAAATGCATCTTTTGCTTCGGGATCGCCTGATATATAGGCGTTAAGTGATGCTATCATATCTCCGGCTTCATCTACGAGTTCTAGATAATACCTGACTCCGGGTAAGTCATCGTTTAAAGACTCTTCTAAATTGGTACTTTTGAAGGCGTCACTAAACTCTTCTTCTTTGAGCTTATTAAGTAGGCTTTCTAGCGGGTTTCCTACATTTTTAGTTAATGCATAGATTTTTTTAACTGCATCTTGTTCTTGTTTTGGTGAATATTTTCCGAAAACGTTAGCGTTAAGGGCTTGAATATAGTCGAGAGTCAGTTGCTCTATTTTAGCCATTTTATCGCGATCGGATTGCTTGGCTGACTCTAGTGGTACCAGTTCAGAAAATGTGGTTTTAAAGCCTTGAGTGTTTTGTTTAAAGTCGTTAATTTCACTTTGATCACCATTAAGATATTTGAGCGCATTAGTATGTATTTTATTTACATTGTCAGAGACACTGAGATAGGCTAATACGCCTGGCATGTCATCGATTGCTACCTCATGTGCTATTTTTTCTGATTCATTAACAATTAGCCAAATAAGAAAAGTGAATACCAAGGTAATTAAAACAATGGAACTAAATCCAAGATAGAGGGATTGTGAAAGTTTCAAGTTCATAAATGAATTCTCTGAATGTGTTTCAGGTGGCACTTCAAAGAGTATGGCTATAAATTGTGTATTTACAATTTTAAAACTGTAAAACCTTTTATGGTAAATGCTTGGTTTTTATTAAAATAGAAATAAAAAGAGCCACTATAAAAGTGACTCTTTTTACTAAAAGCGGTAAGTATTATTTAGTCATCGATAGGGCGACAGCTTCGGCCACTTTAATGCCATCAATACCAGCCGATAAAATACCGCCAGCATAGCCCGCACCTTCACCTGCAGGGAATAAACCTTTAACATTAATACTTTGATACTCTTTATCACGTTTGATACAAATGGGTGATGAAGTACGCGTTTCAACACCCGTTAATAAGCCATCGTTTGTTGAAAAGCCTTTAATTTGTTTATTAAAAGCGGGAATAGCTTCACGGATGGCCGCAATTGCATAGGCAGGTAACACATTCGATAAATCAGTTAAGGTAATGCCAGGGGTATAAGATGGCTGCACATCACCTAATTGCGCAGATGATTGACCCTTTAAGAAATCACCAATTAGCTGTGCAGGGGCATTGTAATCACTGCCACCGAGAGCAAACGCTTGTTTTTCAAGCTTACGTTGTAATTCAATACCGGCAAGAGGGTGACCTGGATAGTCTTCCTCGGGTGAAATACCTACCACAATAGCACTGTTTGCATTACGTTCATTACGTGAGTACTGGCTCATGCCGTTAGTAACAACTTGGCCAAGCTCTGAGGTTGCTGCAACGACAGTACCACCTGGACACATACAAAAACTATATACAGTACGACCATTATCACAATGATGTACTAGTTTATAATCAGCTGCGCCTAGAATTGGATTCCCCGCATTATCACCAAAACGGCACTCATCAATCATTGATTGTTTATGCTCAATGCGAAATCCAACTGAAAAAGGTTTAGCTTCAATATAAACATCACGGTTATAGAGCATTTCAAAGGTATCGCGGGCACTGTGTCCAACCGCTAATACCACATGTTTACTGTGTAAGGTTTCGCCGTTTGATAATTGTAGTGCGGTGATTTGACCATCGGTAATGACGATGTCATCAACGCGGGTGCTAAAACGGATTTCCCCGCCTAAGGCAATAATTTCAGCCCGCATTTTTTCAATCATATTAACCAGTTTAAATGTCCCGATGTGCGGTTTACTGACGTATAAAATTTCCTCAGGTGCACCTGCGGCAACAAACTCATTAATAACCTTACGGCCATAATGATTCGGGTCTTTAACTTGACTATAAAGCTTACCATCAGAAAATGTACCAGCGCCGCCTTCACCAAATTGTACATTGGATTCAGTATCTAAGGTGCCTTTACGCCAAAAACCAAAGGTGTCTTTGGTACGCTCACGTACCGCTTTACCGCGCTCTAAAATAATCGGGTTAAATCCCATTTGAGCAAGTAATAAACCGGCAAATAATCCGCATGGGCCAAATCCAATCACTACCGGGCGCTCGGTTAAGTTTTTAGGCGCTGTTGCGACAAATTTGTAGCTGGTATCAGGCGCTGGTTTGACATGTGGGTCTTTGGCAAATTGCTGTAATAGTTGCGCTTCTCCCGTGACGTTAATATCTAGGGTATAAATGAGTAAAATATTGGTTTTTTTGCGGGCATCATAGCCACGTTTAAACACGGTAAAATCGATAAGTTGTGATGAGGAAATGGCCAGCTTTGATAAAATCGCTTGGGTTAAAGCCGCCTCATCATGATCTAAGGGCAGCTTTATTTCAGTTAAACGTAACATAATGTCTCTTTTTAGGTGTCTTAGCCAAATGACGTATTTAGCTCACAATAGGGCTATTTTACGTGATGTCAGAGATGGTGTCACACTGCAAACTCACTTTTATAGTCGGTTATTGTTATTTGATACCTATACGTGATTTTAATCGTGTCTTAATATTGTATTTTTGGCTTGGATCAGTATGATCGGCCGCTGTTCGAATTTCAGTAAAGGCAAAGAAAACATGGCATTTGTAGTGGGCGACAATTGTATTAAGTGTAAGTACACCGATTGTGTTGCAGTGTGTCCTGTAGACGCGTTTTTTGAAGGTCCGAACTTTTTAGCGATTAGCCCGATAATTTGTATTGACTGTGGTTTATGTGAACCCGAGTGTCCGGCAGAGGCAATTTTTCAAGAAGATGCCTTACCTGCTGAGCAACACCAATATCTTGAACTTAATGCTGAATTGGCTGAAATTTGGCCTAACATTACCCAAGTAAAAACACCACCAGCCGATGCGGATAGCTGGAATGGGGTAAAAGATAAACTCAAGTATATTGAAACGTAAATATGGTACATAAATCTAAGCAAAATGAAATGCTATTCACCCTTAATACAGAATACAGAAATAAAAAAAGCGCCTGGGCGCTTTTTTTATGGTTCGCTTTGTAAATTATGCTACTGGCCTCGGCGTACGTTATCTAAAATAATACCTGTTGCCATGGCGACATTGAGCGATTCCGCCTGACCGAAGGCGGGAATGGTGATTTTTTGGGTAACATGTTGACCTGCCAATGGGCGAATGCCATGTGATTCGCTGCCCATTAAAATAATGCCTTCTTTAGCAAAGCTAACCTGATGCACATTTTCGCCTCCCAGATACGCACCATAAATAGGAAGTGCGGCATTGTTTAAGTAGCTAGGTAAGTCAACTTGGCTGACATGTACTCTGCTAAATGATCCCATAGTGGCACTAATGGTTTTTGGATTATAAGGGTCGGCGCAATCGTCACTGGCAATGATATGTGTGATGCCATACCAGTCGGCCACACGGATAATAGTGCCTAAATTACCCGGATCAGAGACCCCATCTAACGCAAGCATCATCCCTTTTGGTTCAGGGACTGCTTTTTGCTTCATTTTTACTATGGCTAATGCGGCATTGTTGCTAATGAGTGTGCTTGCTTTTTCAAGTTGTTCTTCATCGGTTTCAATTACATGCTGATTTCTAAGTGCGTCGCTATGTTCGGCAATAAACGAATGGGTCGCAAAAATCTGGTCAACCTCAAAGTCGCTTCCGAGTAATTCAACCACGTTCTTTTCACCTTGCACTAAAAAGAGTTGATGTTGTTTACGGTATTTTTTTTGGTTTAGGGCACGGATTAGTTTGAGTTGGTTTTTTGAGATCATGGTTGGTTTCCAAATAAATGCGCCCGCATTATAGCAATAAAAACTAAGCAGCATAATAGCCAAGCGTGATTGTTTGCTTTACCTGGGTGATTAGTAAGTTTGTG
Organism: Pseudoalteromonas tunicata; assembly: GCF_002310815.1. Lineage (NCBI taxonomy): Bacteria > Pseudomonadati > Pseudomonadota > Gammaproteobacteria > Alteromonadales > Pseudoalteromonadaceae > Pseudoalteromonas > Pseudoalteromonas tunicata. The sequence goes on from NZ_CP011033.1 coordinate 788,828, forward strand.
AAAAAATAGAGTCATTAATCTAATTGTAAAATAAGCGTCATCTAAAAGTCATTGGCTCCTCATACTCTTTGCGCCCATAAAAACAAATACTTAAAACTCTAACTTTCAAAAGGAAATTTCAAATGGCTCGTTCGCCAATCCCAAAACGTCTTGCGCTTGTTGTATCAATGATATTGAGCTCTTCTGCTGCTTTGGCAGAGCAAACTCAAGAAATTGAAGAAGTCTCGGTTGTGGCTAAAAAAATCACCTATGCTAATCATGTTATCGACCCTGCTATGAAAGCACAGCAAAACTCGATTAATAGCATATTATCGGTGATCGATAATTTACCAGGGATCAGTATTAACGAAGGGGATGCGTTTGGCGGTGATGATTGGTCTACCTCAATCACAATGCGTGGTTTTGCAATTGATGGTTACCAGCAACAATTAGGTATGACGGTTGATAGTATTCCAAATGGTGGTTCAAATTATGGTGGCGGCGCAAAAGCAAACCGCTATCTTGAAAGTGAAAACATGGCAACGGTCGAAGTGGGCCAAGGCACATCTGATTTAGCGTCAGCTTCTCTTGAAGCATTAGGCGGTACATTTAATTTTGTCAGTAAAGATCCATCCGATCAAGCAGCTACCACGCTTGCCTATACTCATGGCGACCACAATGCAACGCGTTATTTTGTTCGTCAAGAAACGGGCGAAATTATGGGTAATACCCGAGCTTATTTTAGTTATTCACAAACGGAAACAAATCGCTGGATTGGTGATGGTAGCAACGGCGGTAGCGATAAACAGCATGCTGAAGCAAAGTTTGTTTCTGATTTTTCTACATTCACTCTGACAGGTCGTTTATCTTACGATGATGTGGCAGAAGATAACTATAACTCAGTTTCAATTGCGCAATTTAAACAAACGCCAGATTGGGATCAACTGACTTGGAATTGGACTGGTATTCCTCACTTTGACCAAATGTTTGCTGAAGGTTGGTCTACATTACGTGAAAACACCTTAGGTTACTTAAAGTTTGAGTTCGCTCTTGCAAATGGCAGCAGCCTTAATATCACACCGTACTTTCATAAAAATAAAGGCCGTGGTGATTGGATCCCGCCTTATTTAGTGAGCGCTGTTGATGACAATGGCAACCCAACCTCAAAAGGTGGCACTTTTACTAAATATGGCTTTACCGATCCAGCTGGTACGCCTTTAGTACCAAATGAAGGCTGCAGTTCAGAATACAGCTGGCCATCGAGTTCAGGTTCTTTATTACATCCAGATTGTTATGCCGATGACGCGGTGCCTGTTATGTCATATCGTCATACCCATTATAAAAAAGAGCGTGTTGGTTTATTAGCAGATTACCAAGTAACGCTTGATAATCATGATATTAAAGTTGGTTTTTGGTATGAAGATGATGAGCGCACTGAATCGCTTGATTGGCATAAAGTGATTGATGCGCGTGTATATTATCATTTCGATCACACTCCTTATTGGACACAATATAGCAATGTATTTAATACAGAAACATTAAAGTTATATGCACAAGATAGCATTAACTTCGATGCTGTGACTTTAAACATCGGGGCTCAAAAGTATCTTGTTGATTTAGAAAAAGAAGATAAATTTACGAATACTCTGGCTGGAAAAGTAAACAGTGATTCTGATTTACTGTGGAGTTTAGGTGGTCTTTATCAGCTTAATCAAGAAATCGAGATTTTTGCAGGCTTTAGCGAAAACTTTGCAGCGATTAAGAATGAAGTCTTAGAAAGAGAAGCCTCTGCATTTACTAATATTGAAGCAGAAACAGCGCAAAATATTGATTTAGGGCTGCGTTTTAATAATGACATCTGGCAAATATCAGCAACAATTTACAGCATTGAATTTGATAACCATATTACATTAATTGCGCCTGGCAGTGATATCGGTGGTATTGATTACACTGCAGGCACCAAAGGTCGTTACATCAATGTCGGTGGGATTGACTCAAAAGGGTTTGAGCTAAGTGCACGTTACCAATATAACGATAACTTAAGTGTTTACTCGTCTTACACCAATAATGATTCAACCTATGTAGGTAATGCGCCAGGCTTCGAATCAGGCGATAAAGTGATCGACTCTGTTGATAATATGTTTGTGGTATCAAGTGATTACAGCAAGGGTGATGTCCGTTTTGGTCTATCTGCTAAATATACTGGCGAGCGCAGTGAAGCGGATGCTTATACCCTTGTTGATCTGAATATTGGTTACAACAAAGCACTAAATGATGGTGTCTTTAACGAAATTGATATTGCCTTTGTAGTAAATAACATACTTGATAAGCGTTATTTATCAACAGGTACTGGCACCGGTGATACTTTCTTTATTGGTGGCCCACGTACTGCAACATTAACCTTTACTGCACACTTTTAATTTCTGCAATCTTTCATTTATCACATATCAACCTGCCAATTAAGTTTGGCAGGTTTTAGGACTTTAGTATGTTAAAACACCTAATTTGGATCAGCGCATTACTAGCGATAAGCAAAGTACATGCAGAAAAAAATGTGATTGTCATCACGCTCGATGGCGTCCGCTGGCAAGAGGTATTTAAGGGCGCGGATGCAACGTTAATGAACAACAAAGATTTTGTGCAAGATATTGATAAAACAACTGCGCAATATTGGGATGAAAACTTAACAGTCAGGCGAGAAAAGTTAATGCCTTTTTTTTGGCAATACGTTGCTAAACAAGGCGTGATGCTAGGTAATCGAGATTATGGTTCTTATATGTCAATTGCAAACAATTGGCATTTTTCATATCCAGGATACAGTGAAATTTTTACCGGTATCGTTGATGACAGTATCAACAGTAACAAAAAAATCCAAAATCCAAATCAAACCTATCTTGAATGGTTGAATGCAAAAGCAAAATATCAGCACAAAGTCGCTCTCTTTGGTGGCTGGGATGTATTTCCATATATTATTAATAGTGAGCGAAGTGGTGTTTATGTCAATGCAGGTTTTATGCCTGAAACACAAGTGACAACGCCAGAAATAACCTTGTTGAATCAATTGCAAACTGAAATTCCAAGCCCTTGGCATAATGTACGACTGGATAGTTTTACTTATCGTTTTGCTAAAGCGTATTTACTCGATAAACAGCCAAAAACGATGGTGATTTCATTAGGTGAAACGGATGATTTTGCGCACGATGGCCACTACGATCAATATCTTGATGCTGCTAAACGTTCTGATGCTTTTATTGCCGATCTTTGGCAGACCTTACAGAATCATCCCCATTATAAAGATAATACCGTTTTGATTGTGACCACCGATCATGGCCGAGGCAGTCATGCGAGTGATTGGCAGCATCATGCATCAAAAACAGCGGTACAAGGTTACATGAAAGATTTAAAGAATTTTGAAAATGGTATTGAAGGTTCGGAGCATATTTGGCTGGTGGCGCTTGGTCTTGATGGTGTGAGTGCAGGCGAAAAAACAACAAAAGTCGAGTTAAAACAAAAACAAATCGCAGCAACCGTGCTGACGTTATTAGGTGAGGATCCCGCTCAGTTTAACCCGAATATGGGTAGCGTGATTAACGAAATGCTAATGCAGGACAAATAATGAAAAAAGTAATAGCCATTATTGCTGCCAGTTTACTGAGTTTAAACGGTCATGCCGCCAGTCAAAAAATTCTATTTGGCTCGTGTGCACATCAAGATAAACCAATGCCAATCTTGGGCCAAGTGGCCAAAGAGCAGGGCGATGTGTTCATTTTCTTAGGGGATAATATTTATGGTGATACCGAAGATATGAACTTAATGGCCGCAAAATATCAACAATTAGCCAATAATCCAGACTTTAAAACCCTCAAGCAAAGTACCCCGCTTATTGCTGTGTGGGATGACCATGATTTTGGTCAAAATGATGCCGGCGCCCAATACCCGATGAAAGAGCAAAGCCGTAAGCTGATGCTCGATTTTTGGCAAGAGCCAAAGGATTCAGCCCGTTATACCCAAAAAGATGGGATCTATACCAGTTATTTTTATGGTGACGAAGCCAATAAAGTCCATATTATTTTGCCTGATTTACGTTTTAATCGCAGTCCATTGGCACAGGTTAGCGCGCAAGATTATAAAAATAAGCGTGAACCAAATAAAATGGGTCCTTATAGCCCAACAACTGATCCAAAGGCATCGATGTTAGGTGAAAATCAGTGGCAATGCTAGAACTTGAATTGCAAAAACCGGCTAAGTTGAAAATCATTGCGTCAAGTCTACAGTTATTACCTGAATTTACCGGCTGGGAGTCATGGGCTAATTACCCCAATGATCGCGACCGTTTATTGAAGCTGATTAAACACTATCAGGTGAATGGCGTGATGATCATCAGTGGTGATACGCATTGGGGCGAACTCAGTCGTTTTAGCAAAAACTTAGATTATCCCCTTTATGAAATGACAAGCTCAGGTATTACCCAAGAATGGAAAGCAATCAGCCCAAATCAACATCGAGTAGGTGCGCCAACTTCCGAATTAAACTACGGACAACTTGAGATAGATTGGCAGCAAGCTGATCCAACCATTGAGTTTTTATTAAAACGTCAAGATGGCTCGCAAATAATTAAACAATCGTTAACGCTATCATCGATTAGCCCTTATAAAAAATAGCTACTTTTAGGTTAAATAAACGAAAATTTCGTTTATTTAACCTTTGAAAAAATGCCATTTTCATTTTTATTTAATTAACTGTATGATATAAAACAAAAAATAATATTGGCCTTGAATTTGCTTTATTGGCTGAAACTTATATTAAGTGCAAAAGGAAAAATAATAATGAATCTACGTCTATTAGTTGTTGCGGCCTGCGCAGTGCCTTTGTTAACGGGTTGTGTTGTTGCGGTATCCGATGGTGAGGTTGATAGTCATTGGGCGTCATCAAATACAAGCTCGTGGGAAAAACAGCATGAAAACAATCGTAATAAAATTGCTAACCTACAACTTTCTCAAACTTACCAAACCGTGTTAAATACCCTAGGTACCCCTAACTTTTCGGAGTTTGTGACTAAGAACGCTGAAAATTACCAAGTTTTATTTTACGCGACTCACAGCATTCACTCTGATGGTAAAATGACTAAAGATGAATGTACACCGCTGGTATTTAAAAATGGTCAGCTAGTGGGTTGGGGCGATGCGGCTTATAATCCATTGCTCTAGATTGCTGGATTTATACCTGTCGTCTTTCAAGATGCTCGGGTGTTGGCCACGCGCCTTCACCTCAATTACATAGTGCATCTATGCTCTAGGAGGATTTTGAGAGCCATTCCTGACTCTTACCAAAGGCCAGCCTACGTGCACCTTGAAAGCCATTGGGTAGATACTAAAAAATACGCATAAAAAAAGCGCCAAATGTGGCGCTTTTTGAGGTTAATTAGTGCTTCAATTAACGAGCATTGGTGCTTTCAAAGATTTTGTCGGCAGATGCTGCGACAAAACCAGTATATAGCTCACCATTGGCCATCGGATAACGCAGTGCAAACTCATAAAAGCAGCTTGGTACTGTCATCTCGCCATCACTAAACTGCACAGTGTAATCATCCGCTAGGGTTGAGGACTGCTCAAGTAATACTTCAGCTGAGCCTTTAATTTCGCCGCCTGAGGTATTGAGGGCAAAACCCGCTTTTTTGAGTGCGTCATTTACACTTTCAATGGTCTCGAAGTTTTTTAATTCGTTGATATTTACAGTAAAGTGGTTCGCACGATAACCCCATGCAGCCATCCATGCAGCATATTCGCTCTCAGCTAATAATGCTTTATAGGTTTGGCTATCGACAGACCAATGTGTGCCCGAGTATAAAAAGTTATCGGCAGTCACTGCATCTGGGTCAATTTGATCAACTAAGTCGGTGACAATTTTTTGTAATTGCTCAGAACACTGATCAATCAGTAATTCAGAAATAAATACTTTAGGTTGTTTCGGATCTGAATGTTCAAAATGTTTGGCGTATAGTTTTTTGGCTTCGAAGTGGTATTCGCCACATTCTTTATAACCGACAGCTAAAAAGTGAGCCGCTAATTTTTCAAGGCTTACTTTTTCGATATTAAACGTACGCAGTGCTATGTGATCGTTAATAATATCGTCTTGTTGTGTTGTGCCTAATAATTTGTGAACTTCAACCGCAGATGGTGTCACTGATAAATAGTTATCCCATAAGTTAGCAAATAAAGCGTTTACATCGTTATGCATGGTATTGAACCTTATAAGAAGCAGCCTAATAGGCTGCTAACAATAAATAAAATAAGTAGCTAGGCTACTCGCTAATTGTTAAACCCGGCGCAAGGATTTCTGGCAACGTAACCGCACTTGCCTCGACCGAAGCCACAGGATAAGCACAGTAATCGGCTGCATAAAACGCACTCGCTCTGTGATTGCCGCTTGCCCCAATACCACCAAAAGGTGCTGCACTTGATGCACCAGTGATAGGTCGGTTCCAGTTAACAATACCGGCTCGAATACGTTTAAAAAAGTGATCATAATCTGCTTGCGCGTCCGCTAAAATACCTGCAGAAAGACCAAAAGAAGTGTTATTAGCTTCATTGATTGCACTGTCAAAATCATCATAACGATACACTTTTAACAATGGGCCAAAATGCTCTTCATCAGGTAAAGCGCTGGCATGCGTAACATCAATGATCCCTGGTGTGACAAAGCCAGTCCCGGCTTGTAAATGACGCATTTCAAGTAGCGATTTACCTCCAATGGCTTGGATATCTTGTTGTGCTTTAATCATTCCAAGCGCTGCTTTTTCTGAAATCATCGCACCCATAAACGGCTGCGGCTGTGCAAATGCATCACCAATGACTAACTGTTGGGTGGCCGAAATCAGCTTGGCTAAAATGGCATCGCCATTGTCAGTGTTTGCAATAAATAGACGACGTGAACAGGTACAACGTTGGCCTGAAGTAATAAAGGCCGACTGAATAATATCGTGCACAGCAGCATCAATGTTTGCTACATCTTTTATAATTAAAGGATTATTACCACCCATTTCAAGGGCTAAAATTTTACCTGGATTACCTGCAAATTGGCGATGTAATAAATGGCCAGTGCCAGAGCTACCGGTGAAAAATAAACCATCGATTTGTGAATTACCAGCAAGGGCTTTACCAGTTTCAAGTTCGCCTTGCACTAAATTAAGCACACCGGCAGGTAAACCCGCTTGTTGCCATAATTGTACGGTAAATTCAGCAACCATCGGGGTCATTTCTGATGGCTTAAATACCACGGTATTACCAGCAAGTAACGCAGGCACAATATGCCCATTAGGTAAATGGCCTGGGAAATTATAAGGACCAAAGACTGCAACAACCCCATGTGGTTTATGGCGAATAAAGGCTTTTGCACCCGGCATTGGGTTTTCAACTGTGCCAGTACGTTCTTGATTTGCTTTAATTGAAATGGCAATTTTACCAATCATCGCACCCACTTCGGTGCGCGTTTCCCAAATGGGTTTACCCGTTTCTTTGGCGATGACAGTTGCAAGCGCTTCGGTATTGGTTTTTAGTAGCTCGGCAAATTTTTGTAAAACAACAATACGCTCTTCAACACTTTTGTCGCTCCACTGATAAAAAGCGGCTCTGGCAGCAACAATTGCGTGATTCACTTGTTCAGCGTTTGCACCAGCGCCTTGCCATATGACTTCGCCATTGGCCGGATTGATAGATTGAAAAACTGGACCCTGACCTTCAAGCCATTGATCATTAATAAATTGTACATTTAAGCTCATGGGTGATCCCGATTAAAATTGAATAAAACGAACGCAGTCACCATCGGTAACGTGCAGCGCATCAGCAACCGCAGGGCTGATTAAGAGGAGATTCTGAAGCTCATCGATGTGTATTTGGTCGCTCACTAAAGCACGAAAGCCTTCAATTTCTTGGTTGCAAACAGCAACCTGTTGATTGCCTTGAACTTCTGTGATTTTACATGGCCAAGACAGGCTTTGTTGTACCGTTTTAATTGATTTTAGTTTTGCTTCAACGGTTGGGCCTGCATCAAACAAATCAACATAACCACGGTGTTCAAACCCTTCTTTTTCAAGTAATTTTAAAGCGGGTTTTGTTTTTTCGTGGACTTGTCCGATTACAGCTTGTGCTTCTTCACCCAGTAAATTGGCATAAATTGGATGTTTTGGCATCAATTCAGAAATAAATACTTTGTTGCCTATGCCTATTAGATGGTCGGCAGTTGGAAAATCAATGGTAAAAAAGTGATCTTGTAACCATTGCCAAAAAGGTGAATGACCTTCTTCATCAGACACACCACGCATTTCTGCAATAACGGTATCGGCAAAACGCTCAGGATGCTCTGCCATAAACAAAAAACGCACCCGAGATAATAACCGACCCGCACTGCCTTTACGGTAGGCTTCATTTAAAAACAAAGTACAAATCTCGCTCGAACCTGTGTAGTCGTTACACATAGTCAGTGTTTCTACTGTGTTGTAAACATCAAGAGTTGGCGAGTGGTGAACCATTTTACCGCGATGGTAATGATAAAGCGGCACGTTCATACCTACAGTTGCTTCAATTGCTGTAGTACCAATTATTTTGCCGCTATGGGTATCTTCTAAAACAAATAAATAACCTTGATCGCCGTGCGTTTGCACCGCTTGCGCAAAACTATGTTCTGAGCGGGTTATTTTGCTAATTAATAGCTCATCATTGACGGGCAAAGAAGTAAACCCATGACCAGAATCAATTGCTATTTGTTTTAGTGCAGCAAAATCGCTGCTTTTGATGGGACGAATAACTTGCATAATAGTGACTCACTTACAAATGGGTGGCACTAAGCCACCCATTTTATTTAGCCATTTACGACTTGTGAAACTGCTTTTTCAAAACGCGCTAAGCCTTCAACAATGTCTTCTTTTGGAATAATAAGTGAGGGTGCAAAACGCACTACATCAGTTCCTGCCACTAAGCTCATTAAGCCATGATCAGCAGATGCGAGTAAAAAGTCACGTGAACGTCCTGCAAAGTCAGCGTTTAAAACGGCACCTAATAACAAGCCTTCACCACGCACTTCACTAAATACGTTATATTTTTCGTTTATTGCTGTTAGGCCTTCACGAAATAGCTGCTCACGCTCTTTTACACCATTAAGTACATCTGGCGTATTAACTACATCAAATGCAGCTTCTGCAACAGCACACGCTAATGGGTTACCGCCATAAGTCGAACCGTGAGTACCTACTTTTAAATGGGCTGCAATCGCAGTCGTGGTTAGCATGGCACCAATTGGAAAGCCACCACCAAGCGCTTTGGCTGTTGTTAAAATGTCTGGTGTCACCCCTAAACCTTGGTAGGCATATAAATGACCTGTACGACCTACACCTGTTTGCACTTCATCAAAAATAAGTAATGCGTTGTGCTTATCACATAATGCACGAACAGCTTGAACAAATTCAGCTGTAGGAGAGATGATCCCACCTTCACCTTGAAGTGGTTCCATCATAACAGCACATGTTTTATCAGAAATTAAGGCTTCGAATGCCGCAAGATCGTTATAATTACAGTGTTGGATATCTGCCGGTTTTGGACCAAAACCATCAGAGTAAGCAGCTTGACCACCAACTGTTACCGTAAAGAAAGTACGACCATGGAAACCTTTATTAAAGGCAATAATGTGTGTTTTCTCTGCACCGAAGACTTCAAGCGCATAACGACGTGCTAATTTTAGTGCCGCTTCATTTGATTCTGCACCAGAATTTGCGAAATACACTTTTTCAGCAAATGTTGCATCAGTTAATTTTTTTGCTAAACGTAAAGCGGGCTCGTTAGTCATAACATTTGATAAATGCCATAACTTTTCACTTTGATCTTGTAATGCTTTAACTAACACAGGGTGGCAATGACCTAAACAGTTAACGGCAATACCGCCAGCAAAATCGATAAATTCTTTACCATTTTGATCCCAAACACGAGAACCTTGTCCTTTGACTGGGATGACACTTGAAGGTGCATAATTTGGCACCATTACTTCGTCGAAAAGCGCTCTAGTTACTTGCATGATACTGGCCTTATTTAATTTATGAGTTAAAAGAAGTCGGTTTATCTAGGTAAAAAAATAGACAGGGCTAAAGATTTAACTGATAAAAGAGGGCACAAAGACAGATGATTTGTTACCAAAAGAATGCCTCTCTTGACTATATTATTGTTATTTATTCATTATCATCACTATTACTGTAAAAGTGCAGTGCCAATTTAAACTAATTGATAGTAATATTTATCAAAATAACCAAATTGATTGCCAATATGATAACTGAACAAGATCAAAAGTTACTGAGTTTGCTAAGAACAAATGCCCGAGCAAGTATTTCTGATTTAGCCCGCGCACTGAATTTATCGCGCTCAACGGTGCAAAATCGTATATCCCGTTTAGAACAAACTGGGGTGATTAAAGGCTATGTCCTGCAATATGGAAATGAGTTTTTAAATGAGCAAGTCTCAGCGCATGTTTCGATTAAAGTGAAACAAAAATTAACCACGAAAACCAATGTTGAGCTAAAACAAATGAGTCAAATTAGTGCGTTATATGCTATCAGTGGTGAGCATGATTTAATTGCTGTGGTGCAAGCTCAATCGCTCGAACAGTTGAGTAAAATACTCGATGACATTGGTAATTTAGATGGTGTTGAACGAACTAACTCTTCGGTGATTTTAGAAACCAAGTTTAACCGTTGATGGGCTTGGAGAATTGAAAAAGTCATTTTTAAGCCATTACAGTAGTAGAGTAATTGCTCAGGCTCTAATACTGTAAGGTATTAATTTTGTTAATTTATTCGGTTTGCAAAGAGCAATAATGCTATTTATACATTAATATTTTTTATCTAAATTACATTCTTGGTGCAAAAATTGCTCAATAGCCAATTAGGTATTGATTTTTAGCCCTTTTAACCGTGTGTTGCATTATGTTGGTGCAATTGTAAAAAAAATGCACTGTCATGATCCGTAAATATAACTATGGTTAGATATCAGACAATTATGAAGAGTGGGTTTTCTGATCTCTCCCAGCAGTAATACGGTCTAAAAAAAGGGTTATGAAGCAAGGAAACCAGCTGAACTAGTTTAATGAGGAGCTCAACAATGTTAACAAAACGTTTTTTTAAAACTAAAGCTGAGGCTGAAGTGACATTTGAGATCAGTGTCAGCGAAGCGGATAACGTCGCACTCGTTGCAGAATTTACTGATTGGCAACCTATGCCGATGAAATATGTAAAAAAAGACAATGTTTACCGCACTAAAGTACGCTTACCCATTGAACAGCAATTCCATTTTCGTTATTTAATCGACGATTCTAAATGGGAAAATGATCACCAAGCTGATGCCTATATTTGTAATTCATTTGGTACAGATAATAGCGTTGTCTCGACCATGCAATGTTAATTGCGAGTCGAGATAACCTATGACAGAGCTTGAACAAGCATTTTATTTACATGGGATTGGCCTAGAATACACCGGATATACCGGCGAAAAAGTTGTTTTTTCTGAGTCAATCAGAGCCGCAATTTTAAGTACAATGACTGAGCTTAATCCTGCTCATATTTTAGAACAAAACTATCAGTTAGATGTTGCACCTTGGTTTAATTTATTACCCGAGACGGTATTTAGTGCCAGCTGGTTGCAGTCGTTTGAGGTAAAACTGAGCGCAGCATACTGGCAGCATACGTTAGAGTGGGCTGTTTATGACCTTGCAGGGCAAACCCTGATTGCACAAGGGCAATGTCGTATGGATGAAAGTAATCTTGTTGGTGATTATTTTTATCAAGGTGAGCGTTTAACTGAGCATACTATTCCAACGTCTGTTTTGGCGCTTGGATACTATTGCTTAAGTATTAAAGTCGCAGATCAGCAGGTTACACGACCATTAGTTGTTTACCCAAAAACTGGTTATCATCAAGCAGATCAAAAATATTGGGGCTTATCGCTACAGCTCTACAGTGTCCGCAGTCAAACTAATTTGGGAATTGGTGATTTTGCTGACTTGCAAATTCTAATTAAGGAGGCAGCGCTTCAAGGGGCAGATTATATTTTACTTAACCCTTTGCATGCCTTATTTGATAATGAGCCTGAACGCGCCAGTCCCTATAGCCCAAACGATCGTCTGTGTTTAAATCCTTTGTACATCGATGTACTTGGTTGTGATGATTTTAAATACAGTACCGAAGCCCAATCTTTATTTAACAGTGACGAATTTCAAACAAAACTTGGCACAGAAAAATCGCAAACTTATATTGATTATAAAGTTATTTTTTCACTGAAATTGACGCTATTTAAGCTTATGTATCGCCAGTTTTATCAGCAGCATCTACAAGCCAAAACATCAGATAGAGCGAAACAATTTTTAACCTATTGTACAACGTCACCTCGTGTGACTGACTTTGTTAATTGGCAGCAGATGCACGTTACTTGTGATCCAATCTATCAAGACAATCACTTTTCATATTACCTGCAGTGGCTGGCTACACTTCAGTTTGAGCAGTGCCAGCAATTGGCTAAGCACAGTGGTATGAAAATTGGCTTAGTGTGCGATCTTGCCGTCGGCTGCGCTGGAGATGGCAATGAGTTTGAGGCTAATGAAGCTATTTTTATTACCAAAGCTAGCATTGGCGCGCCGCCAGATCCTTGGGCATCTCATGGCCAAAACTGGGGTTTACCACCACTCAATCCGCATGCATTAAAAGCATCCGGTTATGCGCACTTTATCGATTTAATTCGTTTTAATATGAAACATTGCGGTGCGTTACGTATTGATCATGTTATGAGCTTATTACGTTTATGGTGGTGCTTATTAGAAGGACCTTTGAAGCAGCATGGTTGCTATGTTTACTATCCATTTAAAGAGTTATTAGCATTATTAAATCTTGAAAGTCAGCTTAATCAATGTGCAGTGATTGGTGAGGATTTAGGCATAGTACCACCTGAAATTTCGCTCTCGTTACGTGATGCGCAAATTTATTCAAATATTTTGTTTTATTTTGAAAAAGATACTGCTGGGCAATTTAGAGCGCTTTCAGAGTTAAAACCACATGCACTATTAATGGTCGCAAATCATGATGTTCCGACATTTAAGGCATGGTGGCATGGTTCCGACTTGTTGTTACGTAATCAACTTAATCTATTTGAGCAACCACATATTTTAGAGCAAGCCCAAATCGAACGTCACCATGATAAGCACAAAATGCTCAGTTGGTTACAGCAGCACAGTGAGTGTGGTCATTTAAGTATTGAAAGCGATTTTATGATTGTCTATCAACAGTTACTTTTAACGCTAGCCGGCTCACACGTGGCTATGATAACGATTCAACTTGACGATTTAGATGATAACGAGATACCAGTGAATATACCTGGTACAGATAAAGAATACCCCAATTGGTGTCGGCGTTTGAACCATGATGTCTTTGAATTACTCAGGCGACATCCTTTTTTAGCCACGTTGCGTTTAGTTCGGGAAAAAGCATAAGTGAGGAACAAATTAATGGATCAAGTTGTTGAAAAATTAAAATATACACAAGAAATAAATGCGTTAGAGCAGGGTATATTTCAAGATCCCTTTGCATTTTTAGGCCCACATCAAGTAACTAAAAACACCTACCAATTAAAAGTATTTTTACCCGGTGCTACCGCAGTTTCTTATGTGGGTAAACAGAGTATTTTGTTTGAGCAAGTTGAAAAAAGTGCTTTGTTTATTTTAACCCTTTCGGCTAAACAGTTTCAAACTGACTACAAACTGCATATCGATTATCCTTTACAAAGTGTGATTGAAGAAGACGTATATCGTTTTGGTTCTACCATAGACGAACAAGCGATGTATTTATTTAATGAAGGGTCGCTTGAGCAAGCATATCGACATTTAGGTGCTCATTGGCGCTCAGTTGAGGGCATCGATGGCGTACGTTTTACAGTGTGGGCGCCTAACGCTCAAAGTGTTAGCGTAATTGGCGATTTTAATCATTGGCAAAATAACCGCCATTTTATGCGCAAACATCCAGCCTCAGGGGTGTGGGAGATTTTTATTCCTCACCTTACGGAAGGCACGCATTACAAGTTTTCGTTATTAACAGCGCAAGGCGAGCGCCTTGAAAAGGCAGATCCGTTTGCATTTGCCATGCAACACCCACCTGCAACCGCATCGATTATTGCTGCAAAAAATATCTTTGATACCCAAAAAACTAACGAAGCATTGAAACGTGAAACGGCAAAAAAAATACAGCGTAATGCTATTGATGCGCCAATCAGTATTTATGAAGTCCATGCTGGCTCGTGGAAACGTGTTCCCGATGAGCAAAACCGTTATTTAAGTTATCAAGAGTTGGCAGATCAACTTGTGCCTTATGTAAAAGGGCTGGGTTTTACTCATATTCAACTGATGCCGATCAGTGAATTTCCATTTGATGGCTCTTGGGGCTACCAACCTGTTGGCTTATTTGCACCAAGTAGCCGTTTTGGAACCCTCGCAGATTTTCAACATTTAGTCGATGCATGTCATGCGGCTAATATTGGTTTACTTATCGATTGGGTGCCGGGTCATTTTCCAAGTGATGCGCATGGTCTTGCCAAATTTGATGGTAGCCACTTATTTGAACATGCGGATAAACGCCAAGGGTACCATCCAGATTGGCATACTCATATCTATAATTATGACCGTGCTGAGGTGCAAACTTTTTTACTTGCCAACGCGATGTATTGGTTTGATCAATTTGCGATAGACGGATTAAGAGTCGATGCAGTTGCGTCAATGCTTTATCTCGATTATAGCCGCAAAGAAGGTGAATGGGTCGCTAATCAGCATGGTGGCCGCGAAAATTTAGGTGCCATTGAGCTTCTGCGTCAAGTTAATCAGCGTTGTTATCAACGTCATCCGGGGATCATGATGGTCGCGGAGGAATCAACCGCGTGGCCAGGTGTGACCCAATTTACCGAACATGGTGGCCTGGGTTTTGGTTATAAATGGAATATGGGATGGATGAATGATTCGCTGCATTATATGCAACGTGACCCTCTTTATCGTCAACATCATCACAATGAAATGACCTTTTCATTAGTTTATGCCTTTAGCGAAAATTATATTTTACCCCTTAGCCATGATGAAGTAGTGCATGGTAAAGGCTCGTTAATTAATAAAATGCCCGGCGATGACTGGCAAAAATTTGCTAATTTACGTGCGTTTTTTGGTTTTATGTGGGCTCATCCGGGTAAAAAATTACTTTTTATGGGCGGCGAATTTGCCCAATATCGTGAGTGGGATCACAATCACTCTCTTGACTGGCATTTACTTGAGCATGCCCCACATCAAGGCATGCAAGCGCTGATTACAAAGCTTAATAATGTGTATTGTTCGACACCTGCCTTGTACGAAAAAGACAATCATCCATCAGGTTTTACTTGGATTGATGGACACAATAGCGAACAAAGTATTTTTAGCTTTATGCGATTTGGCAAATTAGCAACTGATGTAGTTTTAATTCTTAGCAATATGACACCAAATAGTTATCAAACATTTCGTGTGGGAGTGCCGCATCAAGGGCTTTATCGTGTAATACTCGATACCGACGCCACCGAATTTGGTGGTTCAGGCTTTGCAAAAACGACGCGTTATAAAAGTGAGGATGAACCTTGGCAAGGGCAGGCGTTTAGCATTGAAATCGCGTTGCCTCCTTTGGCCAGTATCTATTTAGTTAAGGATGGCGCATGAGTGTAACCTTAGAATTTTTAGCAGGGAAACCTTATCCACTTGGGGCGACATTGCAAAATGAAGGGGTTAATTTCGCCGTTTTTTCAGCGCATGCTACAAAAATAGAATTATGTTTATTTGATGCCAGCGGCCACAGCGAGATTGCGCGTCTTGCAATGCTAAAAGGCGAAGAGCATGTGTGGCATGGTTTTATAAAAGGTGCCAAAGCGGGCATGCTTTATGGGTTTCGCGCCCATGGCCCGTATATGCCAGAGCTTGGTCAGCGGTTTAATGCCAATAAGCTATTGATAGATCCCTATAGTAAAGCACTTCATGGTGAATTTCGTTGGTCAAATTTACACAGTGTTGAGCTCAGCGAACCGCTTCTTAATGCTAATTTTATTAATAATTCAGACAGCGCCAGTGATACGCCAAAATCTAAAGTTGTATCGCTTGCTAAATACACCGGACAAAAACCACACATTCCATGGTCAAAAACCGTTATTTATGAATGCCATGTTAAGGGAGCCACGGCGAGACATCCAGGCATTACACCGCAAAAACAAGGTACTTTTTTAGGTTTGTCAGAGCCTGCGTTTATTACACATTTAAAAAGCCTTGGCGTAACAACCATAGAATTACTGCCTTGCCATCATTTTATCAGTGAACGTTTTTTAACAGATAAAGGGCTTAAAAATTATTGGGGATACAATACCTTATCATTTTTTGCACCTCATTCTGATTATTTGGTTAACGATAATATTGCTGAATTTCAAACCATGGTATCGCGTTTTCACCAAGCGGGCATTGAGGTGATTTTAGATGTGGTTTATAACCATACCGCGGAGGGAAATCATTTAGGCCCAACGCTAAGTTGGCGTGGATTAGACAATTTAACCTACTATCGACTCGATACCGCCAATCCACGTCATTACATTAATGATACCGGTTGTGGAAATACCATAAATATTAATCACCCAAGGGTATTGCAACTCATACTCGATAGTTTGCGTTACTGGGTTGAAGTAATGGGTGTTGATGGTTTTAGGTTTGATTTGGCACCCATATTAGGGCGTCAATATTCAGGCTTTAAATCTCGCCACGCATTTTTTCAGTCGATTAATCAAGATCCTATTTTAAGCCAAGTAAAATTAATTGCAGAGCCGTGGGACATAGGCCCAGGTGGTTATCAGTTAGGTGGTTTTCCAATTGCATGGCGAGAGTGGAACGATAAATATCGCGATACCATGCGCCGATTTTGGCGTGGTGATCTAGGATTATTACCTGAATTTGCTCAGCGTTTACATGGCTCAAATGATTTATTTGAGCATAACGGCCGTGGGCCGCTTGCCAGCATTAATTTTATTACCGCACATGATGGTTTCACCCTTGCTGATTTAGTGATGTATCAAGATAAGCACAATTTACAAAATGGTGAAAATAATCAAGATGGTCACAGCGAAAACCTATCGGCAAATTATGGTGTTGAGGGGCCAAGTGAAGATGTGCAAATTAATGCCTTACGATTACGCCAACAAAAAAACTTTTTATTAACGCTTATTCTCTCGCAGGGTGTGCCAATGTTTGCGGCAGGCAGTGAGCTTGGACACACGCAGCAAGGTAATAATAATGCTTACTGTCAAGACAACGAAATAAACTGGCTTAACTTTAAAGAGTCAACTGTTTGTAATGAGTTGTCACCATTTATTCGTAAGTTAATTGAGCTTAGAGATAGGTTTTTTGTTTATAAAAAACTGAACTATTTACATCACAATGATGTTGATTTTCATTTAACTTGGCTCAGTACTAGCGGCATTGCAATGACCGCGGAAGATTGGACCAATCATCAAAACCAACAACTGGGTTATTTTATTGAGCCGCGTGCCCATATTAAATCACAAGAAGTCTTGCTGGTTTTATTTAATGCCAGTGATAAAACACAGTTTTTTACCTTGCCTACTCGGCAAAATATCAAGCAATGGCAGTTGTGTTTAACCACACTTGCCGTAAATGAAAGCCATACCCATTATTCATCATCAGATATCATCGCGGTTGCAGCTAAGAGCTGTTGGATTTTGTCTGCCGTTATACAGGAAACACCTCATGGCACACTCTAAGAATGACGTTTGTAAATTGAAAACAGCGCATGATGCGCCGCTTATTGATGAAATAAGTCTGCAAGAAGATTTAGATAGACACTTTTACTACACCTTAGGCCGCGACGTCGTTGGTGAATCGCGCTTATATCTTTACCATGCTTTAGCATTAACCATACGCGATAGACTGGTTGCTCTTTGTCGTTCGACGCGACAAATGCAAAAAGCAAATCCAACCCGACAAGTCGCTTATTTATCGCTTGAGTTTTTAATGGGACGAGCACTTGGCAATGCGGTGCTTAATCTTGATCTTGAAGATAATGTACGAAAAGCATTAGCTGATTATTGTTCTACATTTGAAAGTGTTGCCGAAGCTGAGCACGATGCTGGCCTTGGAAACGGTGGTCTTGGCCGACTTGCAGCTTGTTTTTTAGATAGCTGTGCCACGTTAGGCTTACCGGTAACTGGCTATGGTATTCGTTATGAATATGGCATGTTTAATCAATCAATAGAGCAAGGTAATCAGGTTGAACACCCAGATAATTGGCTACGTGAAGGCCATCCTTGGGAAATCACAGCACCGGATCATAGCCGCCGGGTTAAATTTTTTGGTCATGTTGAGATTTATCAAGATAAACAAGGCCGTAAGCATCATCAATGGGTGGGTACACAAGATGTTTTGGCGGTTGCATATGATGTGCCCGTGCCGGGCTATCGTAACGATGTAGTTAATACCCTCAGGTTATGGAAATCTGAAGCGACAGATGAATTTAATTTATCAGAATTTAATGCGGGCAGTTATACCGAAGCTGTGGCGCGTAAAAATTTAGCTGAACAAATCACCATGGTGCTTTATCCAAATGATTCGAGTGAAAATGGTAAAGAGTTACGCTTAAGGCAGCAGTACTTTTTATCATCAGCTAGTTTACAAGATATTTTGGCAAGCTGGGTGAGTCGTTATGATAAAGACTTCACTAATTTTGCAAAATTTAATGTTTTTCAACTCAATGATACTCATCCTAGTATTGCTGTGGCTGAGCTGATGCGCTT
This sequence comes from Pseudoalteromonas tunicata, assembly GCF_002310815.1. Taxonomy (NCBI): domain Bacteria; kingdom Pseudomonadati; phylum Pseudomonadota; class Gammaproteobacteria; order Alteromonadales; family Pseudoalteromonadaceae; genus Pseudoalteromonas; species Pseudoalteromonas tunicata. Next base: position 807,679 of record NZ_CP011033.1, read on the forward strand.
ATTAATTGATGATTATGATTTAGAGTGGGATAGCGCATGGGCCATTACCACCTCAACCATGGCGTATACCAATCACACTTTATTACCTGAAGCACTCGAAAAATGGTCAGTGACCTTGTTTGCGCGCTTATTACCACGTTTACTTGAAATAATTTATGAGATTAATGCGCGTTTCTTAATGGAGGTGGCCTGTCGTTGGCCAGGCGATACCGACAAACAATGTGCAATGTCATTAATTGAAGAGGGCAGTCATCCTCAAATTCGTATGGCGTATTTAGCCATAGTAGGCAGCTTTTCGGTTAATGGGGTTGCAGCGCTTCATACTGAGTTATTAACGCAAGGGTTATTTAATGATTTTTATCAGCTTTGGCCGGAAAAATTTAACAATAAAACCAATGGCGTTACACCAAGACGTTGGTTATCTCATTGTAATCCACTGCTTGCTGATTTAATTAGCGAAAAAATAGGCACTGATTGGGTGGCTGATTTTGGCCAAATCGAAAAAATTCGTCGTTATTACGATAACCCGACTTTTGGTCAGCAATGGCGAGAAGTGAAAGAGCACAATAAACAAGAACTTATTGATTTAGTAAGGGTGCAATGTGGTGTCGAGTTTGATGCAAGCATGATGTTTGATGTGCAAGTGAAACGTATCCATGAATATAAACGTCAGTTACTGAATATTTTACATGTTATCTATTTATATGAGCGTATCCGCAAAGGTGATACTGCTAACTTGACGCCTCGTTGTGTGCTCTTGGGTGGTAAAGCGGCACCGGGTTATTTTATGGCAAAACTCATTATTAAATTATTTAATAATGTTGCCGATGCGATTAACAGTGATCCGCTCGCTAAACCTTATTTACGCGTTGCATTTCTACCCAATTATAATGTGACCGCCATGGAAACAATTTGTCCTGCAACGGATTTATCTGAGCAAATATCAACTGCTGGTAAAGAAGCTTCAGGCACAGGTAATATGAAGTTTATGATGAATGGTGCCATTACTATTGGTACTTTAGATGGTGCAAATATCGAAATACGTGATGCAGTTGGTGCTGATAATTTCTTCTTATTTGGGGCAAAAAGTGAAGAGTTGACCCAGATCCGCGCTAATTATAATCCAAACAAAATTATTGCTGAAAATCAGGCGCTTAATGAAGTAATGAGCTTACTCGAAAGTGGTCATTTTAATTTGTTTGAGCCTGGCTTGTTCCAACCCATTATCGATTCAATCCGCGACAGCAATGATCAATGGCTGGTTGCGTATGACTTTGATAGTTACATCAAAGCGCAGCAACAAGTAGAACTCGCTTATCAAGATAAAGAATATTGGACACGTTTGAGTATTTTAAATACCGCTGCAAGTGGTGGTTTCTCAAGCGATCGTACAATCAAACAATACAGCCAGGACATCTGGCAATTAGATCAATAGTTATGACACAGCAACACCACTTATGGAGAAGTTTATATGCCTAGTTATGCCAATCGTTATATAAGTAATTTAACGCGCGAGACATATGCGTTAATTTTAGCTGGTGGCCGTGGTTCACGATTACATGAATTAACCGATTGGCGTGCCAAGCCGGCGGTTTATTTTGGTGGGAAATTCCGCATCATTGATTTTCCTCTCTCAAATTGTATCAATTCGGGAATTCGCCGAGTGGGTATTGCGACCCAATATAAATCGCATTCTTTAATTCGCCATGTGAACCGTGCATGGGGCCACTTTAAAAAAGAATTAGGTGAATCGGTAGAGATTTTACCTGCATCACAACGTTACGGTGATGAGTGGTACTGTGGCACCGCCGATGCGGTATTTCAAAATATGGATATTATTCGTCACGAGTTACCAAAATACGTAATGATTTTGTCGGGTGACCACGTTTATCGTATGGACTATGGCGCGTTATTGGCCAAGCACGTTGAAACCGGTGCAGACATGACAGTGTGCTGCATTGAGGTTCCTTGCGAAGAAGCGGCGGGCACCTTTGGAGTTATGACAGTTGATAACGACAAGCGTGTGATGCGTTTTGATGAAAAACCAGCTGATCCGTCTGAAATTCCAGGTAAAGCTGGCCAGTGTTTGGCTTCAATGGGTAATTATGTTTTTAATACCGAATTTTTGTTTGAACAGCTGAAAAAAGATTCTGAGCGTGCTGGTTCCGGTCGTGATTTTGGCCACGATATTATTCCTGCGATTATTGAAGAACATAATGTATTTGCCTTTCCATTTAGTGATCCAAGTCACGACAGCCAACCTTATTGGCGTGATGTAGGCACACTTGATTCTTTCTGGGAAGCGAATATGGAATTGGTTACGCCAGAGCCTCAGCTTGATTTATATGATGCGCGTTGGCCAATTTGGACATATCAAGAGCAACTCCCACCTGCTAAATTTATCTTTGATGATGATGATCGCCGTGGTATGGCTGTTGATTCTACGGTATCAGGCGGGTGTATTATATCTGGTTCTACAGTGCGTAAATCTCTACTTTTTTCAAAAGTACATATCCATTCTTATTGTTTAATCGAAGAAGCGGTATTGTTACCGGGCGTGGTGATTGGTCGACATTGTAAAATTCGCCGTGCCATTATCGATAGAAGTTGTGAAGTGCCTGAAAATACAGTAATTGGTTTTGACCGCGAACAAGACCAAGCGAATGGATTTCGTGTCTCTAATAAAGGCATTGTTCTGGTTACTCGTGATATGCTCATTGCCTACGTTGCAAAACAAGCAAAGCGTGAGCAAGCTTTAGAAGAATCTGAAGTCGTATAACTAAAAGGGTGATGTAACAATGCACATTTTGATGATAGCGTCTGAAAATGACGCTATTAAAGGTGCTAAAGTGGGAGGAGTGGCGGACGTTGTGCGCGACGCTCCTCGTGCGTTAGCCAATTTTAATCACCATGTTTCAGTGATTATTCCAGATTACGCCAACTATGCAGAGCAATTTGGCCATTGTACTGAAGCACATTTTTATGTCGCTTTTGCAGGTCAAATGGAAGAAGTGATATTAAAAAAACTGGGTGATGAGCACCATAACGTACAGCAATATGTCATCAGCCATCCTAGCTTTATCACAGGCTCGGTTTATCTTAATGACATTGATAATCGACCGTTTGCCCGTGATGCGACTAAATATGCATTTTTTTGTGCCGCGATTGCCGAAGCGATCACGCTTGATTTATTTGCCCCCATTGATGTCGTACATCTTCATGATTGGCACAGCGCAGTATTTGTAGTACTTGCTAAATACAGCGAACGTTATCAGCCACTTACTGCTATTAAACAAGTCTTTACGGTGCATAATATTGCCCTGCAAGGGATCCGACCTTTTCGTTATGATAGCTCAAGTTTAGAAGCCTGGTTTCCTGCATTGAGCTATGATGGCCAAGTGATTTGTGATCCGCGCTACCCACATTGTTTTAATCCAATGCGCGCTGCAATTAACTTGGCAGATAAAGTACATGTTGTATCAAAAACTTATGCCGATGAAGTATTGTTACCAAGTCAACCTGAACGCGGTTTCTTTGGTGGGGAAGGGCTTGAGCAAGACCTTATCAATGCCAAAGTCCATGGCAAGTTGGTCGGGATAATTAATGGCTGTGAATACCCAGAACACGATGAAGTACACGCTGACTTTGACGCTTTTTTACGTCGTGCCAAATACAATGTATTTAATTGGATGGCAAAGTCTGTAGAGCTTAAAACGGTTCAATATCTCGCTAATGAACGAATAAATGAATGGCTGGCAAATACATCGGTTACCGGCCCAATTTTTACTTCAATTGGCCGACTGACTGATCAAAAAGTATTGTTATTGCGCCAAACAAGAGATCATGTGCCAGTACTTAGCACAATCCTTAGTTTGTTAGCCCAAGCGGATGGTCGCTTAGTTATTTTAGGCAGTGGTGATAGTCAAATAGAATTTGAATTTATGCAGCTGATGGCAAAGCATAATAATTTTTTATTTTTAAACGGTTATGGGCAAGACTTAAGTGATGAGCTATATGGTTTGGGTGATTTGTTTTTAATGCCAAGTTCGTTTGAGCCTTGTGGGATCAGCCAAATGTTAGCATTAAGAGCTGGACAACCTTGTTTAGTGCACGGTGTAGGTGGACTAAAAGATACTATTATTGATAATGAAACTGGCTTTGTTTTTTTTGGTGATAATCTCAATAGCCAGATTGATGGCTTGTTAGAAAAAGTATCTCAAGCAATTGAGTGTTATCAGCATGATCAGACACATTGGCAGCAATTGATAACGAATGCGAAACAAGCTCGCTTTGGTTGGCATCAAAGTGCAGAGCAATATATTCAAGCGCTTTATCAAAATTAAATGGCGCGAAAGCGCCTTTTTTATGGCTATTTAAATAATTTAGCCTGATGTGATGCTTCTTCTTGTTTTTTCTTCTTTATAATCTAATCTTCGCAAATTTTATTTAAAAATCTAAATGTTTTCAATTTGAACGGACGAAAAAAGAGAGCAGTTAAATAAACCTAAGACTAGACAAAAAGCTCTTTCAGGCAGCTATTTTAAAGCCTAACAGCTTTAGTAACATTAAATAGAACCGCTATTGCCGCACTTATCCGTCTTGTTACCCTCGAAAATATCTAAACCTTACCTGAGCTTAAATAATTTTGTTGTACTCATTTTGGTTGAGCTATGTGTTAATAATTTTGGTTTCAGCGCTAACTTTGTTCAGCTTAATCAATAGTATTTTAAGTTTTTATTCTATCGTGATTTAGTCTATTAACATTCGACAAAAACGAACGAATAGTCAGTATTTAGCTAATTTTAATCTTTCAGTTTGTTTGCTATTTTTGTTCAATCAGCGATAGAGGAAACATAAGATGAAGATTTTAAAAGTGATTAAAAGTCAGCCTAGCCAAGATGGTGATGGTGTTAAAATTAATCGCATCGCGGCTTTTGATGGCCGATTACTCGACCCATACCTCATGATTGACGAATTAAAATCAGATGACAGTCAAGATTTTATGGGGGGCTTTCCGCCTCATCCACATCGTGGAATTGAAACGTTCACCTACATTATAAAAGGTGGCTTTGAGCATCAAGATCAAATGGGTAATAAAAAAGCCATTCGTGCCGGCGATGTACAATGGATGAGCACCGGCAGCGGTGTATTACATAGTGAAATGCCATTGGCTGATGCAAAACTTGGTATGCACGGTTTTCAAATTTGGCTCAATATGGCTGCAAAAGATAAGATGCGCGATTCGCGTTATGGTGACAGTACGCTTGCGCCTTTACCCTCGGTTGAAAACGAAACTGGCGCTCAGTTAAAAGCTTTAGCCGGAAGTTGGCATTTCGCTGATCAGGCAATCGAATCGCCGTTAAATGATTTAAGTACTGGTGCTGCACTGGCTGATTTCACTTTTGCTCCTAATGGTAGTGCTGAGCTTAGTCTTGGTGAGTTTGATACTGTGGCGATTTATATTCACACAGGGAGTTTAGCCGGTTATAGCGCAGGATATTTATTATTGATTGATGCTAAGCAAGACGTATCACTGCTGGCTGATCAACAAGGCGCGGGTATTTTACTGTTATGCGGTCGTAAAATTAATGAGCCTGTTGCTCACTTAGGCCCATTTGTGATGAATACACAAGATGAGTTAAAACAAGCTGTTCGTGACTATCAAAATGGTTTTTTTGGTAAAATAAATTAAGGAGCAACCAAATGGGCTTATTAATAAACGGTCAATGGCATGATAAATGGTACGATACTGCATCTCATCAAGGTGAATTTAAACGTGAAGAGGCGAAATTACGTCACTGGGTCACGCATGATGGTAGCGCAGGGCCTAGTGGCAATGCAGGCTTTGAAGCGCAAGCCGGCCGTTATCACTTATATGTTTCGCTAGCCTGTCCTTGGGCGCACCGCACCCTGATTTTTAGGCAGCTTAAAGGGTTAACTGATTTAATTAGCGTGTCGGTTGTCAGTCCTGATATGTTAGAAAAGGGCTGGAGTTTTGCTACGGATAACCACAGCAGTGGCGATGCTTTATTTCAGTTCGACAATTTGTTTCAATTGTATTGTAAGAATAACCCCGCCCACAGTGGGCGAGTTACCGTACCGGTATTATGGGATAAAGTAAAAAATTGCATCGTTTCTAATGAATCTTCAGAAATTATCCGGATGTTTAATAGTGCCTTTGATCACTTAACAGGAAATAAGCTTAATTTTTATCCTGATAATCTTACCAGTGAGATAGATACAATTAATGAGTTCATTTATCACAACATTAATAATGGCGTATACCGCTGTGGTTTTGCAACGACTCAACAGGCTTACGAGCAAGCATTTGATGCCCTATTTAATGCACTCGATAAAGTTGAAGAGAGGTTAAGTTCACAACGTTATTTATGTGGGAATGTTATAACGGAGGCTGATTGGCGGCTCTTCACTACTTTAATTCGTTTTGATGCTGTTTATGTTGGTCACTTTAAATGTAATTTGCGAACCATTGAAAGCTACCCACATTTATCTGCTTATACACGTGAGCTTTTTCAGATCGATGGCGTGGCCGAGACCGTCGACTTTTATCATATAAAGCGCCACTATTATTTCAGCCATGCGCACATTAATCCGACACAAGTTGTGCCAAAAGGTCCCGAAATTGATTATTTTAAAGCGCATCATAGAGATGAGTTAATTGGTTAATTATAATTTTATCTAAAAACGAAGCATCAATTTAATGCTTCGTTTTTTATTTTAACTTATTTGGCTTGGGTTTAATGGATGTGTTTTGTTTCATCACATTGAGTAAATACGTATTTTTTGTCAGCGCCAAGCGTATAAAAAACTCACTTAATATAAACGCATAAAGTAATGCTGCGCAGGCAGACGCTATTAGCTCCTTAAATGCGGTCGAATGCGAAGATAAAACCGAAATTGCCCCATAGGCAATCCATAAAATAGCGGAGATATAGCCAAAGCGTGATAGGGCTTGCAAGTAAGGGTTAAAGCTTGAATTTAATGAGGCTTGATTAGAAAAAATTACCAGCAAAGCGTGTTTTAGCACTTTTAGGCTTGTCTCTAGTCCAAAGGTGATAAAACTAAGTGATGCTGTAATAATCAGAAATGGCACAAGGATATAGAATTTTATCAGATAAACTGGGTCTGGAGACAAAAATGTTACTGCACAAATGTACAATAAACCTATAAAACCAATCATGACACCTATGGTTGCGCGAATATCAAACATATTGAGTCCTTTCAAATGATGTTAACTAAACAGCGTTAACAATAAACTTAGGATACTTTTCTAAAAAAGACTAACCCTTAGTATGTCGAGGCTACAATAGAGCTTGGTTTTTAATGTTACTTATTGTTTTTGTGTGGTTAATTGAAAGAGAATTTACCCGTTCGCAGTTTAAACTGAGTGAGTGAAAAAAGTAAAAACTGCATTTTATCGTTTATATCACCGTTTTATTCCACAGATTTTGATGTTTCGCGTAACTAAAATACTCTTGGGGTTGCCAGCAAGATGGAATTAAGGAGGTTTCTTGTTGGCGCTGTTCGAAATTAGACCAAAGTTTACTTAAAATCTCTTTTAAACGTTCGGGCGAGATTTGCTCAAGTTTTTTGCGATTTGCGGGGTAATAAAGATTTTGACTGGTATTGAGCGTTACATCATCGCCATTGCTAACAAACGTAAGGTTTTTCGTCACAATACGGCAAAGTGGGGCATGAGGGTCATCAGGATAGAGGCGATTAACAATCGCGTACTCATAACGAGGTAAATCATCTCCATTGTCATCTTTTGGAATATAGGTAATGCCAAAGCCCTGCGGATAGAGTCCGGTAATTTTTAATAAGGTATCAACTGCAATTTGGCTATGACTGTTACGTTCAACCCCTTTATCTAAAATAAGGAACGCTTTTGGCACAGTATTATAAGCAAAGTTTAATTTGCTCGACATGACAATCGAGGTATAAATTTGGGGCACTTTAATTACGTTGCCAATGCCCTGCTGCGGATTAACCGACTTGAGTAATAAGTCTTTTATAAAACTTATTTTCTGAATTTCTAACTGATCAAATTCGGCTTTTTCGGCTTTTGAATTACCTATGTACTGGTCAAGGCCGAGTCCTTCGGTTATGTAATTAATGGTTTGTTGATAATTTATTTTTAATAGCGCAATCCGTTCATCGTTATCCAGCGCTCTTAATTCATCTAATTTACCTTCGGGTCCAGTTAAAATTGCTTGGGCATCGGGATGGAAATTACCTATATCGAGTAATAGCGAGACAATCACCAAAGGAATATGAATACGTTGTTTTATTTCATCACTACCATTATTTAAGCTAAGTGCATAACTTTCAGAGACAAATTTATTTTTAATCAGTCCTTCGGCTAGTAATTGATCAAATAATTTTAAACTCAATACTGCTCTATAAAGGTGCTTATTACAGTGATTATATCTTACCGCAGCCTTCGCAGATGTAGGTACTAACAATAACTGGCAACCTAAAACTTTAGCAAAGCGAATATTTGTTTCTTCTAAATTGTCACCATAACAAAAATCAATTATTTCGTTTGCTAACATTTTGATTTTTTGTAAACGCGCGAGTCGCTCTTCGCGGATCTGTAATTTAAATTTCTTTAGCAGTTGATCTGCTTGAGCTAACTTGTTTTTAAGCTTGGTATTGAGAGAATCTTTGTCATTGTTTTCAAGCTCATGTAATGCAGTATTTCGATCTTGCTGCAAATTATGAAGCTGTTCAGTTTGCAATGGTTCATTTTGAAAATAATGGATAGCTTCGTGGTAAATTGAATCTTGTATCGGACCACTGTGATGAACCGTAGTTAAAAAGACTTTTAGTGTTTTGATAAATGCAGAGTCACTAAAAATCTTATTGTTCATTTTAAAATCCTTTTAAGGGTTAAGTTACGTTTAAAGCCTAGTTTAAAACAATGAGTATTTCGAGAGTGTATTTGTTTTTAAACGATATTATTGGTTTGAAACACTAAGCAGTAAATCATCAGCCAATTGATTTAACGTTACAGCATCTGGATGACTTTGTGAATAGGTGCGCAAACCATATATTCCCATTACAAAAAAACGGGCCAGTTGTTCGGGTGTACGTTTAGTGGAAATCTCATTACGTTTTTGTGCCAAAGCAAACTGATTAGTCAAAGCTTGTTGATACGCCATTAAGTGATTTGCTAATACACCACAGACCTCTGGATCATGGCCTAAAATTTCGCTTAAGGTGCGAGTCAGTAAGCAGGCTTTAGTACCATCACAACTTAAACATTCAGTAACTATTGTATTGAGGTATTGGCGAAGATTAACCATTACAGCTGCATCATTGGCAAAAAACGCCAAAAATTGAGCGGTACGATCTAAATGATATTGCCCAATGGCAGCCAATAAAAGACCGCGTTTATTGCCAAATGCACAGTAGATAGAGCCTGGATGTAACCCAGTACTTAACGTCAGTTTTTGCATACTGGTTTTGACATAACCGTGTTCGATAAAACAGGCCATAGCACTGCGCAGTACTGTTTCTTTATCAAATTCGGCGTTTCTCATCATTTAGCTCTCAACATGGCAATAGTGAACATCTTACCTTATCTTGAATTAGCATTCAAAAATAATACTTGAATAGACGTTCAAGAAAGTTTATCTTGAACGTCTATTCAAGATAAAGGTCCGATTATGACTATGACAACGCAAAATTTATTTACCTCAGTAAAACTCAATGATGATATTGAACTTAACAATCGTATTTTAATGGCGCCACTTACACGCTGTATGGCTGATGAAAATTTAGTGCCAACTGATGCTATGGTGCAATATTATGCTCGTCGTGCAGCTGCAGGTTTAATTATTTCTGAAGCAACGATTATTCGCCCAGATGGCCAAGGTTACCCAAATACTCCAGGGCTATTTAGTGCAGAGCAAGTACAAGGTTGGCGTAAAGTGACCGACGCAGTACATCAAGGTGGTGGTAAAATTTTTGCTCAGTTGTGGCATGTTGGCCGTGTTGCCCATCCACATTTCTTTGGTGAAGGTGACGTTTTAGCGCCATCTGCATTAGGTGTCGAAGGCTCAGTGCCTAGAATGCGTGAATTAACTTATCAAATTCCCAAAGCTGTAAGCCAAGATGAAATTAATCAACTTGTGTCTGATTATGCTAAAGCGGCTGAAAATGCGATAGAAGCAGGGTTTGATGGTGTCGAGATCCACGGAGCAAATGGCTATTTAATCGATCAGTTTTTACATCACGCAAGTAATGTACGCACAGACAATTACGGTCAAACACCAGAGAATATGAGTCGTTTTGCCCTTGAAGTCGTTGATGCCGTAATGAGTGTTATTGGTGCAAATCGTACTGCATTACGTGTATCACCGGGCGCATATTTTAATATGGCAGCAGATCCGCGCGATCGCGCAATATTTGACTATTTATTGCCTGAGCTACAAAAGCGTAAGCTTGCATATTTACATGGTGGTATTTTTGATGATGCCATGACATTTGATTACTTGGATGGTTCAATTTCTCAGTATTTACGTAGTCATTACCAAGGAACGTTAGTAGGAGTGGGTGGTTATAGCGCACAGACCGCAAGTCAAGCGATAGCTAACAATCAATTTGATCTAATTGCGATTGGTCGCCCATTTATCGCCAATCCTGATTATGTTGAGCGAGTACGCAATACTCTACCTTTGGTAGAATATTCAGAAGACATGCTGGCGTCATTAATTTAAATTTGACCTTAGTTAAGGTGTACTTTCTTAGTGCACCTCAATATGGCATGTTAGTACCACAATTCATTAATAGGCTAAACAGAGATAAAGTATTCCTCAGCATCATCTTTAATATCTAAATAATCATTTTCATCAATTTCAAGTGTTCGTAAAACAGCTTCTTTTACGAAAGGCCAATCAGGTGACGCGACAAATCGTTTTTGTATATGCACAATGTTTTCAGCCATTTTTAACGTTGCAAAGGTGAGTTGATTTATATCGTTAAAATTACCATCTAAATAATCTTGCTCATGATGGCGCAAAATAATTTGGCAGATATCTTTTGGTAAGTTCCAAGAGCTCGCAATAAAATAGCCAATAATGGCATGGTTCGTACCGTATGCCTCCATCTCAAAATCAACCAATGACTGGTGGTAATTGCGATTAGCTGCACTGAGTACTTTGATATAATTTGGGTATTTCATTGCCATAGCGGGAATTCCGGCATCATGAAATAACCCTATTAAGTGTAAATTTTCGACCGGCACTTTCGATTTTACTTTTTTACCTATCAGTGTTGCGACAGTTGCGATATCGGTCGCAGTATCCCAAAAACGCTCTAGCGAAATACAACACTCTTGTTGTTTAAATGCTTGTTTTAGTAAAAAACCGGTTACCAAGTGAGTAATACTGTCAAGGCCTAGAAACATAACGGCTTGTTTAACGTCAGTAATGGTGCGAGCTAAGCCGTAAAAAGGGGAATTAATGACTTTGATGACCGCAGCGGCAATGGCAACATCATCAGCAACTATCTGAGCAATAGTATTAAGTTCAGGTGACTCTTGGGTTAATTCTTGTTGTAGCCTTTGTAGTAATTCAGGTCTAGGTGGTAAATTAAAGCCTTTGCGCACATCGGCAAGCACTTTATCATCTATATCAATCATGAAAACACCTTACTATTTAAACTGGTGCCAAAGTAACTGACACGAGTATTAATCATATGCATTATTTATCAAGATAGAGTCAGGCTATAACTTCCATCAGAATAACGTATTGATATTAGCCTATTAATTGCTCTATGGTGCAAAAGTTGCTTCATTATCGAAAAAAATAACCATAAAGAAAGCCTTTTACAGTACCCTCGTTTACAATAAGCCGTTTTTAATTTGAAGCCTTTGAGAGTGTATTATGAGTGAGTCAACCCGTCTAAATAAATATATCAGTGATACCGGATTTTGTTCACGTCGTGAAGCTGATAAATACATTGCTGATGGTCGGGTGACACTCAACGGCAAAATTCCTGAAGTGGGCACCAAGGTGACCGATAGTGATGTGGTTGAAATTGACGGTAAACCGCTTAAAGCCAAACCGAAAGCCGTTTTTATTGCCTACAATAAACCGGTTGGGGTGACATGTACCACTGAACTGAATATTCGTAGCAATATTATTAGCGCCATCAACCATCCTGAGCGCATTTTCCCAATTGGTCGTCTCGATCGCCCCTCTGAAGGCCTAATCTTTTTAACCAATGAAGGCGATATTGTTAATAAAATCCTTCGTGCAGGTAATAATCACGAAAAAGAGTATTTAGTGACTGTAGATAAAGCGATATCGCCCCAGTTTATAAAAAAGATGGGCGCAGGGGTACCTATTCTTGGCACTGTAACTAAACAATGTAAGGTCACACAAGTATCCTCTCATGGTTTCAATATTGTTTTAACTCAAGGACTCAACCGTCAAATTCGTCGTATGTGTGAATTTTTAGGGTACGAAGTGGTTACTCTAAAACGCGTGCGCATCATGAATATCGATTTAACCGGATTACGCAGCGGCCAATGGCGAAATTTAACCGATAAAGAAATGGCCATTATTAATCGTTCGATTGAAGGGTCTGGTAAAACCGAGGAGCTGTCAGTTGATCCTAATAAAAATAAAAACTTCAAAAAACCTGTGAAAAAGCAGTTTGACGAACCCGAGCAGACGATGAAAACGCAAGCCGTTAGGGTAATTAAAAAAGGCACTCTTTCTCTTAATCGTAAAAAGTAAGTGGTAGCTCGGAGTGTTATTAGCATTACACTCCGAGCGACTGTTTTATCAATTCATTTTTATCGTTTAACGTTTAGTTAAACACACCAGCTCATAATACTGATTATTGTTATATTCAAACTCTTGCAAAACGTCCAACTTCACTTTCTTTGTATGGGCGGCAAAAGAGCGTGGATTAACTTTATTTATAAATGTAACTAATACATCAAAGCGTCCAGCCATTTGAGCTAGGGAAAATTCAAACAGTTGTTCAAATACCCCTTGACCACGCACTGATTTATCGACACACACCGGGCCATATTGATATGAATTATCAATGGTTAAACTGATCCCTTGATAACTCAGCTCATGTAGACTTTTAATCATAAATGCAAACATTGGCCATGCGGACCAAAAGTGCCATGAAGCCGCCATAACATAGGCAACAATACACTCATCTTTTTTTGCAATAAATAGGCCTTGTTCTTGTTCAATTAGATGCGTTAATTGCTCACGATTGAATGCGGTGGTGATAAATCCATCTTTTTTGTCTTCAATAGAAATGGTATCAACTTGATATCGAGCATGGAGTGCTAAAATTTCATCAATATCAGTTACTTTAGCAAGGGCGAGAGTGGTCACAAGGTATCCTTTTTCAGGCAATAAATTGAGCCGTTATAATAAAACAGCAATACATTTTATGGTATGGTGAATTTTCATGTTGAGGTAATAAAAACTAAATAGAGGTAACAGTGAGCCAGATAGAATTCAGTGCGAGCAAAAAAAACCAGTTAATCGACAAACTACAAAACTACTTTATTAATGAATTAGATATTGAATTAGCTCAATTTGATGCCGATTTTTTACTCGACTTTATCAGTGCGCAGTTAGGAGCTCATTATTATAATCAGGGGCTTCATGATGCAAAAGCGTTGATTGAAAGCCGCTTAGAGCATATAACTGAAGCCCTTTATGAGATAGAAAAAGAAATTTAAAGGCTTAGACTATGATGAAATTTTTTCGATATACAAGATAACTTCACCGACTTTAAAACCAAATTTTGACAGCTCGGTTTTGTTAAATAATCTCTTATCATCGACAAGATACATCCAATCGTCTAAGGTAATTTCGTAATCATCACCTTGGTATTTGATTAGCAGTTGGTACTTCCAATAAAGTGCAGAACCAGCTGTTTTACCTTTTGCTATACCCACCACATCACCTGCCGTGCCAGTGTAGTTGCCATCCGCTAATTTAGTTAATTTCCAGTTACGCGTGCTTTTTTCACCATCATCGAAATAAAACCATTCATTAAGTTCGCCTTGATTGTTGTGCCATGACCCTATTAAGTCGACTTCAAAACGACGCGTTACCAGACCTTGACGATCAAGAACTAAACCATAAGCTTTTAATTTACCGTTAAAAAATTGGTCTAACTCTAATTTTGGCTCGGTATTTTGATAGTCATTAATGGTGGGATTTGAACACGCTGTTAATACTAATAAACTGAAGATAACTAATAAAAATCGCATTATTTTAATCCTAATAATTGCAGCCTAAGTGCTGGTCGGGTTGTTTTTTCTGATAACCATATTGCAATAAACGCCGGGCCAAAGTCCGCATCATTTAGCTCGCCAATCAGTTCATTATTGTGATAAAAGTAGCTTTTATCTGCTTCCACTCGCAAAGTAAGCTGACTATTGTTGGTGACATTGGGCCAGATTGTTTCGAGCTTAACCAACCACTTATCAATATTTTGATGAGAGAAACCTATCTTTTTCCATTGATCTTCGGTGGCATCAATTAAATCTTTTTTATCGATGTCTCTAAAATAGACGATGTTTAATGCTTGTGGCCGAATGCTCAATTCATAAGGCTTTTTACTGCTATAAAGTTGTGCTCGATATACATCCCAAAACATAACCGACATGACGCCTTCACCAATTTTCTCTAAATCATCAATTGGCTTGCTATAAACATTAAAAGATATGAACAGTGAGAAAAAAAAACTTATACGAATGATCATGGCGTTACCTTTACATGTTGTTCATTCATAGTTGAATGCTTACTTATCGAGACTAAAGCAGGTAATAAAGCTGCCCAAACCAAAGCAAGTAAGATTAAAAAATGGCCTTGGTTGAGTGTAGTAGTTAAAGCTTCAAGCTTAAGTGCTGCAAAATAGCTACTTGGGCCTGCAAATGCACCAATAATAGCGACTTTTGTGAGCGACAATTGTTGCAGCCAAGCCAATGAATGATTGAGTGAAACCGCAAAACATCCCCAAAGCAGTATCAGCCATATCGGAATTAAGCTTGAGTCAGTACCAAAAACTGAAGTTGAAATCAGAACTTGATCGGTCGTAATACCTAAAACAGCTCCATAGAGTACTTTTAAATCAATTCGTTTTGTAGGGCTTAAAACAAAATGACAACAGAGTAATAACAGTAAAAAAGCAGCTGCGGCATCGGTGTACCAAGCCGCAAGAAACCACGCGGCTTGGAAAAAAACCAAATTAATAATTGAGAATCGACTCATCACGACTACTTTTATAGCTTGGTTTACGGGCCACAATATGATGAGTGCTGATCACTCGTTCTATAAATGCACCCTCACAATAGCTGAGGTAATAATGCCACAGGCGTTTAAACTGCTCGTCATAACCAAACTGGCTAATTTGTTGCCAATTTTTATCAAATTGCATCCGCCAATCATGCAAAGTGCGCGCATAATGAAGGCCAATATCTTCAATATTGTCAATCATCATATTTGTTTGTTGGGCAATGTGCTCACTCATGACAGCTATTGAAGGCAGACAACCACCTGGGAAAATATATTTTTGAATAAAATCGACATTTTTCCGATAGTGGTGGTAACGCTGATCAGCAATTGTAATTGCTTGGATAAGCATAGTGCCGTCATCTTTAAGTAAACTGTTACATTTATTAAAAAAGCCCGCCATAAATTCATGGCCAACAGCCTCTATCATTTCAATGGATACGAGCTTGTCATATTGGCCGCTAAGTAAACGATAGTCTTGTTTCAACAAGGTGATTTTATCATTGAGTCCTAAGCGTTTAACCTCGGCAGCAGCCCATTCATATTGGGCATCAGATATTGTGGTGGTGGTCACTTTACAGCCATAATGGCTGGCCGCAAAAATAGCTAAAGCCCCCCAGCCTGTACCAATTTCTATCAGATGGTCAGTAGGTTTTAACGCTAACTTGTCGCAGATTAAGGCTAGTTTTTGTTGCTGAGCCTGAGCTAAAGTATCTTCAGGGGAATAATAAATTGCAGCAGAATACATCATGCTAGAGTCTAGAAAACGAGTGTAGAGTTCGTTGCCTAAATCATAATGAGCAAGAATATTCTTTTTTGAGCCTTGCTCAGTATTAGCATTACGGATTGATAATAGCTTGTGTTTTATTTTTGAAAGCCAACTTGCTTGTTGCTCAATTGCATCAAGTTGTTTTTGGCTGCGAGCAAATACCTGAATAACGTGTGTCAGATCTGGGGTGGTCCATTTTTTATCAAGAAACGCTTCTGCCGCCGCAATACTGCCGCCTTTAACAAAATCGATATAGCAACTTAAATCATGAATATGCATTTGAGCTTTAAGATCCGCATTTGGATTACCAAAGGTCTTAAAATGTGCTCCTTCATGAATTTCAATACAGGCGTTGTCAATTTGATCTAATAGACTAAAAACCAAATTACGACATTTTGTATTAAACCAACTGATTGATTGGCTAAGTTGCAGTGATTGTGTTTGTTCCATTGTTACCTCAACGATGTTCATACGGTACAAAAGGTACACGTTTAATAAACAGCAGCAGTGCTTGCCAATAAATTCCACTCATCACTTTTAAGGTCATGAAAGGCAGGCTTAGCCACATCTTTAAGTAGGCAAGACTACTAAAAGGCTGTTTTTTCATTGCCATAGTGGCATCAAATACTTTGACGCCTTGGGTGTGCATTGGGTGATTTTCAATGTGCACCAATAGGCGTTGCTGTGGTTGCGATACGCGCCATTTGTATTTCATATTCATTTCCATAAAAGGGGAAACATGAAAATCTTTAGCTGTCATTGCATCGCTGTTTATATTAATTAAATAGTAATGACGTTCATTCCAAGGAGTATTGCTGACTTCAGCTAGCATCCATACACACGAATCATCTTTGTTAAAACAATAAAATAGATTAATTGGGCTAAAATAAATACCCAATGAACGGCACTGTCCAACAAACATGACTCGACCACCATCCCAGGTACCACCTAAACGTTTTACTGTTGAAGCAATACGTTGTTTAAGCGTGCCGGGTTCATTTTTTAAATAATCTTTTTCACAAAAGCGAATAAGTTTGTACCACTGGCGGCCAAAAAGACGATGTTTAGAACAAAGTTCATCAACTTCATCTAAATCGATGCCAAAGGTGCTCAGTTGATAGTTAAATACATGGCTAACAGGGCTAAAACGTCTATGACGAATGTGGCCTTGATAAATACCACTGTTTACTATCATAAAGAGACACCAAATCGTTCTGTAACACACAGCGCACTTTTCACGCCATCTTCATGAAAACCATTGTGCCAATAGGCACCAACAAAATGAGTATGTTGTTGACCACAAATATTTAAACGTTGTTGTTGAGCGGCTAAGCTTTTTTGATTAAATACCGGATGATGGTAGACAAATTTCGCCAAAATTTTGGTTGGATCAATTAAATCTGTTTGGTTTAACGTGACACAAAAAGTGGTTGGAGCTGTAATACCTTGCAAAATATTCATGTTATACGTTACGCAGGCAGGTCTATCTAAATTATCGTCTAATTGATAATTCCAACTTGCCCAAGCAAGAGGACGTTTAGGCAATAAGGTTTTGTCGGTATGCAATACCACATCATTGGCGCTATAGCTGATTGCGCCAAGTATCGTTTTTTCGTCTTCGGTGGCATCACCAAGCAAGGCAAGGGCTTGGTCTGAATGGCAGGCAAAGATCACCTCATCAAACTGTTCGATTAAATCGTCATCGAAATGCAACTGCACAGCGTTATCAGTGCGCGAAACCTTTAAAATCTTGCTATTGAGCCTGATCTTATCTTTAAAACCTGCAATCAGAGGTGCAATGTATTCTCTCGAGCCGCCCTCAATCACATACCACTGGGGCCTGTCACTGATGTTTAACAAGCCATGATTATAAAAAAACTGGACAAAAAACCGTAATTGAAAGGCCCGCATTTCAGTTAAGCTGGTTGACCAAATTGCAGCGCCCATAGGTAAAATGTAGTTTTCACAAAATGCCTGACTAAACTTTTCAGCCACTAAAAAGTCACCTAATGTCAGTGCCGGATTTATTTGGTTTTTGCTATATAGCTCTTTACATTGTTTATTAAAACGTAAGATTTCATTAATTAAACGCCAAAACGATGGTTTCAAAAGGTTGCGGCGCTGTGCAAATAAGCTATTGAGATTGTTACCGTTATATTCTAATCCATTACGAATGTTTTTAACGCTGAAACTCATTTCGGTTGGGCGGCGTTTGATCCCAATTTTATCCATCAGCTTTAAAAAGTTAGGATAAGTTTTATCATTACAAACGATAAAGCCAGTATCTATGGCATAGGTTTTAGCGCCATACTCAATGTCTTTTGTTGCGGTATGTCCGCCGATATAATCATTCGATTCAAATAGCGTAATATCATGCTTTGTATGCAGTAAATGCGCTGCAGTTAAACCTGAAATACCCGAACCAATAATGGCGATTTTTTTCATTGTTATAACATCCTTAAAGCTAATTTACGCCAAAGAGGGCGGGGTAAAAAAGCTAAAAACTTCATAATTGCGATAAATACTGGTGGAAAATTAATTTCGTC
The DNA here is from genome assembly GCF_002310815.1 of Pseudoalteromonas tunicata. Lineage (NCBI taxonomy): Bacteria > Pseudomonadati > Pseudomonadota > Gammaproteobacteria > Alteromonadales > Pseudoalteromonadaceae > Pseudoalteromonas > Pseudoalteromonas tunicata. The sequence continues at coordinate 826,299 of NZ_CP011033.1, forward strand.
TTTGCCTTTATTAAGACCTTTAACAATGGCCAATGCTGCCTGCTCAGTGGTTAAAATAGAGGGCATGGCAAAGGTGTTTTTTGCTGTCAGGGGAGTGGCAACAAAGCCTGGATGGATCACCGAGACAAAAATATTATGTGGCTGCAAATCAATACGCAACGTGCGAGCTAGGTAAGTTAGCGCCGCTTTTGATGCGCCATAGGCCTCTGCACGTGGTAACGGCAAAAATTGGGCACTTGAGCTATTAATAGCAACACGGCCATAAGGTTTTATTTTCTTTAGCCATACGCTTAAGCAATTGGCAACTGATTGCACATTAGCCGCCATCACTCGTTGAAATAAAGCAGCATCAAAATTGACTGGGTCGTCGATATATTCACAATTACCTGCGTTAAGGATGATTAAATCAAACATAGGCAATGTTGTCGAAACCTGTTGGAGCTGACTTAAATCAGTTAAATCGCATGAGACAGCAGTGATATTGGTATTGAGTTGTTTTAACTGCTCTAACCTTGCTGTATCACGGCCAAAGGCAAAGACCTGATAATTATCATTTGCATAGTATTGAACCAAGGCTTTGCCAATGCCTGATGAAGCCCCGGTAATTAGAACCGTTTTCATTGTCCAGCTCGCTGTTTGATAAGCCGTACTAATCCACCAAAAAATGGGATCTGTTCGTATAGCATGGCACCAATATCGAAATAATCATGATGGTAAATCACTTTACCATCGCGAAAACGCAAATGACTGTGCCCTGTAACACTAATAGGCTGGCCTCGGTTAAGTTTGTTATGGCAATAATGCATCTGCCAGTAAAGCGCAGCTTCTTGTTCGGCAATAAAAAAATTGTCGATCTTAAAACTTATTTCACTGACATTGGCATATAAATGGACAAAATAGTCATTTAACGCATTTAACCCTTTCACTTGATGGACCGGATCGGTAAAAGTGATGTTGTTATGGTAAATATCTGCTAGCAAAAACAAATTACTTTTATTTAGAGACTGATATACATCAATGAATTTGTGTACTAATTCAGCGTCAACAGGGTGAGGCATTTTAATTTCGGGCATTGCTGTCATTTTCTGGCGCTCCAAGCTGCTGTTTATAAAAAGCGAGCGCTATTTGTCTTGCTTGTGAGTGTTCGACAATAGCTGGCCAGTAGCACTCACTTTGACCCGTTGCAGCAAGATAACTGTGGGGAAGGTGAATATACTTAACTGGCACATTACTTAGCTCTGGCAAATACTTACGGATGAATGAACCGTCAGGATCAAACTTTTCACTTTGTGTTATGGGATTGAAAATACGAAAGTAGGGTTGGGCATCACAGCCTGTTCCAGCAGCCCATTGCCAACCGCCATTATTAGCCGAAAAGTCACCATCAATGAGGTGTTGCATAAAAAATTGCTCACCTAAACGCCAATCAACTAGCAAGTGCTTAGTTAAAAAACTCGCAACCACCATACGTAAACGATTATGCATCCAGCCGGTTTGGCGTAACTGACGCATAGCAGCATCAACTAACGGGTAACCCGTTCTGCCTTCGCACCAGGCAATAAAATACTCGTTTGAATTAGGCCAGTTAAGATTGCTGTATTTTTCTGAAAAGGTGATCCCTTTAATTAAGTTTGGGTAGGCAAAGAGCAAATGTTTATAAAAATCACGCCAAGCGAGTTCATTTAACCAACAAAAAATATCTGCTTTGGCATTATCTAAAATAAAGGGCACATGTTGTAAAACTTGGGATGCCAACATTTTGCTGCTAAGAGCACCAATGGCTAAGTAGGGTGAAACGCCAGATGTGCCTTTTAAAGCTGGGAAATCTCGGTATTGTTTATAATCTGCATGCTTAGTTTGCAAAAATTCAGGCATAACGTGCTTTTTAATATCAGAGACTAAAGGCCATTTTTCTGAGGACTTTTTTGTGGCTTCTAATACTATTTTTTCAGCACGAATGCTTTGATAATGGGTTAATACTTCGCTCGGATGTGAGGACGTTTTTATACTGTGCTGTTGAAGTTGTTTGACCCATGCATTACGAAATGGAGTAAATACGTGAAACATATCTCCTTTACCGGTTTTCACTGTGCCTTTTGGCACAATCACATCTGCTTCATATAAGGTTAAATTCAGGCCAGCCGCTAAAATTTGTCGATCGCGGATGCATTCGTTGAGTTCGACCTCTTGATTAGCAAAAATCTGTGAGATTTGTTGGGTATGGCAAAACTCTTTTAAAGCAATAGTGCAAGATGCGTAATTGGGTACAGTAAGGACTGTTAAAGGAATTCCATATTTAGCAAGTTGCTCAGCGAGCAGATTAAGATGACGTTCGATAAAATCAACTTGAATGGGGGCCATGTCATGCTGTTGCCATTGCTCGGGTGTTGCAATAAAAAGGGCCTGAGTCGGCCCTGATTGTAAAGCAGCGATTAATGCCGGATTATCATCAATCCTTAAATCGCGGCGTAACCACATTAAATTCATTTAATAACCATACCTTAATTTTAAATCAGTTGGATACGGGGATAAGTAAACTTGCGCTGCAAGATAGGCTTTAGGGTACTGTTTTAAGTAATGATTGATTAGAGTCAAGGGAACAAGTAAAGGTACTAATCCTTGGCGGAAGCCTTCGATATGCTCAGCAAGCTCTTGTTTTTGTGCTTTATCAATATTCTTTTTAAAATAACCTTGTAAGTGCTGCAACGTATTTGAATGAGACTTACGATTAGCCAGATGCTTGAGTCCACCCATTAATCCACTAATGTACTGCTCAGCCATTTCGTCTATGGATAAATCAGCACGGGCCAACAATTGCCCCAGCGCTTTATAGCTTGGCAAATGATGACTCATCAATAAATATTTATGCTCACTGTGGAACGAAATGAGCTTATGTTTTGTCAGGCCTGAAGCGACTAAATCTTGCCAATGGCGATAAGTAAATACACGAATTACAAAGTTTTCACGTAGTCCTGCATCATTTAGACGGCCATTTTCTTCGCAAGGAAGCAGGGGGTTTGCAGCCATAATTTCTTTGGCGAATAAACCGATACCCGTTGGTTCACTGCTTTGACCATGTTCATAATACACTTTAACCCGCTCCATTCCGCAACTTGGGCTTTTTTGACAAAAAATAAAGCCACTTAAGTCGCTCACTGAAGCGGCGATTTTTTTACCGTAGGCGGTAAGCTGCTCGGTTACGTCACCTTCACCATCAGGGCGACTAACAATAATCAGGTCTCCTTTTTTGATTTGACGCACTGTTGGGCGAGGAATGGGCATACCAATAGCCACTTCAGGGCAAAAACCGCGGTATTTAACGTGTTTACCAAGTTCATTGACACAAAAATCTGACTTTTTGTGTCCGCGGTCAAAACGCACTTGTTGACCTTCAACACAAGCGCTGATCCCGATAATAATGTCAGACTGAGGAACTTTCATTGCGACATCCTTTTAACAATTTGTGCTAATAAATGAAACTGCCTAATGGATTTAATAATTTAGATAAACCCTGAGTAAAATGTAGCGCATCATCAGCTACGGTAAAGCACAGACAACCAGTTTCAGTCATTGGATTATGGGTATGTTTACCATCTAGCAATATAAAATCGCCTTTTTCATAATGGCCCATATCATCACTAAAACTGCCATCAAGTAGTAATGTTAGTTCAAATCCTTTGTGTGTGTGCATTGGCACTGAACCACCTTGGTCTATGTGAAGCAAACTACTGTGTAGCGCACCTTCGTTAAAATCAATTCTTGCGCGACTTAGTTTGCCCATTTTGTACCAACCACTCATATTGAGGCTACGAAGTGCGCGTGGGACAGAATAAACGTTACCTTTTAATTCAATTTCTGGAGACTGAATAACAGGTGCTTCATAAATATCATCATTATCGCAAATAGCGTGCATCATCGCTGAGAGCTCAGCGTCGTTTATGTCAATGGCTTTAGTGCTAAAGTCGGCTAATGGGCTATCAAATGTGTCTGCTGATTCACAAGTAAGCTGTGTAATTTGTTTTGCGCACTCTTGACAAAAATCTGCATGCATCGATATTGCCGCAGTCAACGAAGCTGGCAACTCACCTAACACGTAACTTTGTAGGAGTTCTAATTTAGGATGGAATTTAATCATTATAGCTCTCCTAGTTGTTCTTTGAGCTTGTTAAGTGCAAGGCGTAGGCGAGATTTAACGGTTCCAAGTGGAATGTTGAGTTGCTCTGCGAGTTGTTCTTGGGATAATTCTTGAAAATAAACACCTCTGATAACTTGTTGCTGTGCTTGAGGCAATAATTCGATGTATTGTGCAATGTGGCTTTGCATTAAATGATCTGCAAATTCAACTTCTTGAACGTTTTGAGCTTCGACAATTGGCCACATATCGTCGCTGAGATAATCCTCTCTTTGTGAACGAATTTTACGTAACATGTCAAAAGAGACATTACGCATTATGGTATAAATCCAAGTTGTTGCGGCGCCTTTGTCAAAATCAAATAAGTGAGATTTGCGCCACACATTACTCATTGTATCTTGTAATAACTCATTTGCTGCTGCTTCACTACCAAGCTGTTTGATACCAAAGCGAATAATTTTCGGTGCAAACCATTTAAATATCTGAGCAAACGCTTGACGGTCACGGTCTACCGCGATATCCGTTAGCCAATTTTTTAATTGTTGTGACTCTTCTGGACTCATTTTTGGTTTTCTAGTCAAAGAGGCTGAACCCTGAGGTACATGCGATTGTTGAATTTGCATAGTTATTACACTTTTATAAACATGCCCATTTGTACGTCGCGAACAAAAATAACGATCACTTAATAAAAATTATTTTTCGCCACAAATCAGAGTATGGAGGAAGTTAAGACAAACGCCAAAACTTTGTTCACTAAGAAATTGTTTTTTATCCGAAATATCAATAGGCAATAATTCAACAAACCGACCGCAGCACCAATTTGGGTTATCAAAATCTGTTTGTTTGTACATAGCAGCAAAGTGTGGATTTACATCAAATATTAGCTTTAGTTCTTTGGCGAGTAGTTGTGATTGTTGGCTGTTTTGCTGCTCTGGCCAATGAGGGATAATTGTCGCTTTGGCTTTGCGCAATTGATCAGACTCAATCGAGAACTCAGTAAGATTGACTAATGATTTTGCTTGAATATCAATCGACAAAAAACCATCATCCAAGGTCGAAAAATCAACAATTTCAACCCAAGCTGCAATTGTTGAACTGTTAAATGGATGATCTTTATCATAACAACTAAGTGCAAATCCTGTCCCTGCTATGCTTTCTTTCACTAATCTGATGTAGCGAGGTTCAAAAATTCGTAGGCGTGTTATACCGCCCGGAAATAGAACAATAGGTAAAGGGAAAACGCCCAGTTGCATAACAAAACCATTTAAGATGAATCGTGCTAACTAATACGCCAATTGAGATTAAATAGTTCAGTCGAACTGTTTTTATTGGCAAAAACAAATCCATTTAATAAGAATAATTGTTATTTGAAAAGCTTATTGAGTGTTATCAGCAACAGAATTAATAAATATCGACAGCAAAATGGTGTCCATACTTACTTTATAGGATGATTAGGCTATAATCCGCCACCAGCATTTGCGCGTCACTCTTTACAGGTAAACCATGACAGTAGAAACCTTCAATCCAAAACAAACCACCACATTAGATACCCCAGCTAAAACGCTAGCCAGCCAAGCGCCAACAGCAAAAGGTACTGGTTCTAAGGTCGGTTTTGTAAGCTTAGGTTGTCCTAAAAATCTCGTTGATTCTGAACGAATTTTAACGCAACTTCGAACAGAAGGTTACGAAGTCGTCAGCAGCTACCATGATTCAGATGTGGTGATTGTTAATACCTGTGGCTTTATCGACAGTGCAGTACAAGAGTCTTTAGATACCATTGGCGAAGCACTAAAAGAAAATGGCAAGGTTATTGTGACTGGCTGTTTAGGTGCGCGCGAAGATGAAATTCGCGAAGTGCATCCAAATGTGCTTGGCATCACCGGTCCACATGCCTATGAAAACGTGATGGAGCATGTTCATGAGTTCGCACCAAAACCTGTGCTAAACCCATTCATGAGCCTTATTCCCGACCAAGGTGTAAAACTGACTCCAAAACATTATGCTTATTTAAAAATATCTGAAGGCTGTAATCACAGATGTACTTTTTGTATCATTCCATCAATGCGTGGTGATTTAGTCTCGCGTCCAATAGGTGATGTTTTACAAGAAGCTGAGCGTTTAAAACAAGCTGGCGTAAAAGAACTTTTAGTGATCAGCCAAGATACAAGTGCATATGGCGTTGATGTTAAGAGTAAAACTGGTTTTTGGAATGGAATGCCAGTTAAAACAGATATGCTTAACTTGTGCCAGGCACTAAATAAACTAGGTATTTGGGTGCGTCTGCATTATGTGTATCCGTACCCACATGTTGATGACATCATTCCACTAATGGCTGAAGGTAAGTTACTCCCTTATTTAGATATTCCTTTTCAGCATGCAAGCCCTCGCATCTTAAAAATGATGAAGCGCCCAGGTCAAGCCGAACGTACTTTAGATCGTATTAAAAAATGGCGTCAATTATGCCCAGAGCTGGTCATTCGCTCTACCTTTATTGTTGGTTTCCCTGGTGAAACAGAAGAAGACTTCCAAATATTACTCGATTGGTTAGAAGAAGCGCAATTAGACCGCGTAGGCTGTTTTAAATACTCACCTATTGAAGGCGCTAAAGCGAATGAATTAGCAGAGCCTGTGCCTGAAGAAATAATGCAAGACCGTTTTGAGCGTTTCATGTTAAAACAACAAGCGATCAGTAAAAACCGTTTAGCACTGCGTATTGGTCAAGTCATGGAAGTATTAGTTGATGAAGTGGACGAAGAAGGTGCCATTGGCCGTACGTTTGCAGATGCCCCTGAAATTGATGGTGTGATCTACTTAAACGGTGAAACTGATCTAAAACCAGGTGATGTTGTTAAAGTGCTGGTTGAACATTCTGATGAATATGATTTATGGGGTTCTGTTCAACGCTAGTTTGCCCTGAGTCTGGAAAAAACGCTTCATCTTGAGGCGTTTTTTTATGTAAAAAAGCCGACTTTCGTCGGCTAACAGGGAATATCTCAGCGCCTAAAAATGCAAGCGACAAAGTAGGCTGCATATCCAGCAACCCACTTTAGCTCGTGCACGTTAGAGTCAGGTTTACTACCTTACTTATATCGTTACAACGTGCTTATGGTTATAAAACGATACTAGACTAAATAAGACAGTAAACCTGAGTGTTAACTTAAAAACGTTGCTGAAAAGACATATAAAATGTACGACCTCGGATACTATATAAACTTGTTGAAAAAGCGTTAAATTTATCAAATTTAGGCTCTTCATCGGTCAAGTTTGTGACACCTAGAGATACACTATTCTGCCAAGGCAGATTTAGGTTGTAATTGAGGTTATGTGAGGTATACGCGTCGATTTCAAACAATTTTGTATTTGTTTCATCAGTATAATCCCAGGTTTCTTGCGCCCCAATGTAGTTTGCAAAGTAGTGCACACTGTGTTCACCCAAGGTGTAGTCTAGGCTGAAGTTTATGCGCACATCAGGCGTATTTTTACGCCCAGCAATATCTTCTGAAATATTTGTTTCACCATCTTCAACATAAGAATATTTATATTTTAAGTATTTAGAAACATTCACTTTGGCAGAGAAATCGCCAAACTCAGTCTCAAAGTTACCAGTAAAGGAAACATCTAAACCTTGGCGTTCGCTTTTACCAATATTAAGTACCGGAGCAACCACATAATTGAGACGCCCATTAGGTAATAACGAGATTTCTGCACCTGGATAAATAGTTGAAATATCTTGTCTTGCAGTACCGGCCAGATCAGCTGCTTGATTAAGTTTTGCTTGGGTTTGTAATATTTCTGATGAATCAATCGAATCAATTAATCCTTCAGTTTCAAGTGCCCAATAATCCATTGTGATACTAAAATTGTCATTAATATCCCACGACATGCCAATGTTATAAGTATCTGACTCTTCGGCATCAAGGGTTTTATTACCACCGGTGCGAGTCGCCGCTTCTTGTTTTAATCCGCACGAATCGATATCTGTACCAGCTTCATGACAGGCAATGTAGTTAGTCAGTTTACTAAACCCTTCTGTTTGCGCTTTATTTAAATCTGACAGTGTCGGAGCTCGAAAACCTGTTCCCCAAGAGCTCCGTAATAGAACGTTATCAAGTGGGTTATAGCGTATTGAAATTTGTGGATTAAAGGTACTGCCAAAATCCGAATACTTATCATAGCGACCCGCTAAGTTGATTTCTAATTTATCAATAATTGGTAGTACTAGTTCAGCATAGGTTGAAACAACATCACGCTCGCCTGCGCCACCTGAGCCACCATTACCGCCAACGATTAATCCCGCTTCAGCGAGTGCATCGACTTTAGAATCTAGCGACTCTTCTCGGTAAGATGCACCAACATACATGGCTGCAGTGCCTGCATCAAACTGGTATAAATCAAAACTTAGACCGCCTGCGGCTTCAAGGTAATCGGCGACCATACGTTTATCATAGTTAGCTGCAATACCGCCTGGTAACGGTGAATTTGGATCGCGCGGATCCCAACCAACAAACTTATTTGCTTGCTCATCCCAGTGGCCAACTAAATCATTTTGTGCGCCATCAAGTAAATATCCAGTTCCCCACACAAAGTTAGTATATTTGTTATAAGAAATTGAGGCATCCCAATCAAATGCAGAAGTAGATCCATCAAGCGCTAACATATAGTCAAAGACATTATCATGCATTTCTGCAACACGGTTACCGGCATTATCAAAGCGAAATTTCATCCCTGCATCCGGATCGGGATACAGTTCTTTTAAACGAATTCCTTGTGTAGTGGTGTAAGCGGGCAGACCATTCGGAATTGAAATACTGGCAGGTACAGGGGCGGAAACATCGAGAGTTTCGTTTTTGGCCCAATAAGCACGTGCAGTTAAGCGAATGTCATCGGTCACATTATAGGTGTAATGAATGAGCGTATTATCACGGCGCGAACGAGAAGAGCTCGCTGCTGCATTGGTATAATCATAACCACATAATGTATCACCATCGTAGTTACGGTCGGTTAATGGCCCTTTGAAGTCAGCGCCATAAATATCAGCGCACGATGCATCGCCTTCAAAAGGGTGTTGCCATGCCCATCCGCCTGCATTACCTTGCGTTAAAGCACGTCCAGTCCATGAAACGTTTGCCCAATCATTTGCATCTCCTGCGTCACCACCTGGGATCACTGAAGGGCGCGTATACGGCCTATCAGCTTGCATTATTGGGTCTTCTTCATAATGCTCTATGGTAAAGACTAAGCTGCCTTTATCTGAGCTCAGTCCTCCTGTGAAGGAAAAATTGCTTGAATCACCACCTTTCGCTGATGGACGATCGGCGCGTCCATCAAATTGAATACCTTGAAAATCTTTTTTCAAAATAACGTTGATAACACCGGCAATCGCATCAGTACCATAAATTGCGGAAGCACCATCAGTTAAGATTTCAATACGCTCGACCGCCGCCATTGGGATTGTATTTAAGTTACTGGCGCCGCCATCTAATACGGGTGATTTTGCCATTCGCTTACCGTCAAGTAAGGTTAAGGTATGTTGTGCCGATGCTCCCTTTAACTGGACTGTTGATTGTGAACTCCAGCTATTATTTGCACCACCGCCCCACGATCCAAATGCATTTAGATTAGAGTTACGTAATGCATCACCTACCGTTGCAAAACCGGCATTGGCAAGATCTTCGGCTTTCAAAATAGTAACGGGCACTGCACCTTCTAAATCAACTCGTTTAATACGAGAACCTGTTACTTCTATGCGTTCTACTTGCTCTGTATTTTCTGCCGCATAAACAGTTTGATTTGCCAAACATGCCAAAATACAGCTCGTTAGCATTGTACGATTGAACGTGATTGTTTTATTTTTATTAATATTATTCATTGTTAACCTCATTGATGAAACCCCCAAAACCCACATTGATATATTGTATACAATATATCAATGGTTCGAGATAATATGTTAGGAAGACGTTAATTGCAAAATTTTTTTATAAACTTAGAAATAAATGTGATGAACGGTGTATTTAATTAGAAACAAAACTGACGCTATAAACGATAAAACAATGAGTTAAATGACCTTAATGCTGAAAAGTAAATCTATCTCAGGGCACTATTTTCAACGCTATCATCGTTGGCTTAATGCGAATAGACTCACTCTTGACGGGCTAATCTGTCTTGTTAGCTTTAAAATTGTTGACTTGAGATGAGCAACTTAGATTTTCATCTTTAATTCAATATGTTGGTTAATCGATTTTTAGCACAGGGGAGATATAAAATTATTTAGCGGGAGGAGTCTTTGAATACGAACAAGGAAAATGAGCCTTAATTAATATTAAGGCTCATTACATATTAACGCTTAATTTTAAAAATCATTGCGTACAGCACGGGCACCACGATTAAGGTTAAAATAGTCGCAAAACCTAAACCAAACATGATGGTAACCGCCATAGATTTAAAAAACACATCAAATAACAGTGGGATCATACCTAAAATAGTCGTAATTGCGGCCATAGCAACCGGTCTGACACGAGAAACCGCCGAATCGAAAACAGCAAAGTAAGGCTCTTTGCCTTCGGACAATTCCAAATTGATTTGATCCACTAATACAATGCCATTTTTAATCAACATACCAGATAAGCTTAATAAACCTAGCAGTGCCATAAAGCTAAACGGACTGCCGGTAAAATACAATCCAGCACTGACACCAATAATAGCTAAAGGTACGGTGGCCCAAATAACTAAGGGTTGCTTAACAGAGTTAAAGAGTAATACGGTTATAGCAAACATCGCTAAATAGCCAATTGGCAGTGAACCGAAAATTGCTTTTTTAGCTTTAGATGAAGATTCAAATTCACCACCCCAATGGAGTTCATAACCATGAGGGAGTTCAATTGATTCGATTGGTGCTTTGACACGGGCGAATAGTTTTGCAGCCGTTTCATCACCTAAGATATCGTGATCGGCCATTACGGTAATGGTACGTTTCCGGTCTCGACGCATTAGCAAACTATCTTCAAATTCTGTATCAAAACCATCAACAACTTGGTTTATCGGAATATAAACGCGAAGCGCAGGGCTATAGATTTGTAGGTCATTTAAACTATCTACTTGCAAGCGCTCATTAGCGGGTGAGCGTGCAATAATAGGCAAGGTTTGTGTACCTTCACGATAAACACCCACTTGTTTGCCAGATAAACTTGTTAATAACAAACTATCGAGGTCGGCTTTGCTGATCCCTAAACGGCGTGCCTTTTGCTCATTAAATTTTGGACGAATGAGTTTAGTGCGTTCGCGCCAATCATCTTTGATATTAAATGCCTTAGGATCATCTTTTAGTATAGTTTTAGCTTGGTTTGCTAAATCTCGCAGCACCAGTGGATCAGGGCCTGAAAAACGCGCTTCAATTTTTGCATCGGTTGAAGGGCCAATCTCCATGCGTTTTAGTTTAACTTGGGCATCAAGTAAATGTTCAGCACTGTATTGCCTTAAATCGGCAATGATAGGGTCGAGTGCGTCGCGATCTGTGACACGAATAATCATTTGCGCATAAGCTGGGTACGCTTTTTCTGGCGCATAGGTGAGCATAAAGCGTGGTGCACCTTGTCCTATGGTACTGGTAATATCAAGCACCGACTCTTTAGTGAGTAAATACTGCTCTATTTTTTTGATATCGTCTTGAGTTTGACGAATATCCGTTCCTTGATAGCGCCAATAATCGAGATAAAACATCGGAGTATTGGATGCAGGAAAAAACGATTGTTTTACTTGACCAAAACCCACAATAGACAAGATTAATGCTAGCATCATCAAGCCCATCGTGGTTTTGCGATAAGTTAAACACCAGCTTAATGCGCTGCGATACACTGTAAAAATAATTCCCTTGTAAGGATCATCTGATTGATCGGTTGTGGTGCTTTGTTTAAACATTAGGTCAGCAAAAAATGGGGTAAGGGTAATCGCAGTAACCCAGCTGAGTAATAATGAAATCAAAAGTACTGAAAATAAACTGCCAGCAAATTCACCTGTTGCATCGGCACTTAATCCAATTGGTGCAAAAGCAGTAATGGCGATAACCGTCGCGCCCAATAAAGGCCATTTGGTTTGTTCAACGATATCAACGGCAGCTTGAACCTTGGTTCGGCCTTTTTGTAAGCCAATTAAAATGCCTTCAGTGATCACAATCGCGTTATCTACCAACATCCCTAAGGCAATAATCAGTGCGCCGAGCGAAATACGCTGTAGATCGATGGCAAAAAGCTTCATAAAAATAAACGTACCTAGCACAGTGATCAGTAAAATTAAACCAATCAATACACCGCTTTTAAACCCCATGAAAACTAAAAGTACTAAAATAACGATAGCAACCGCTTCTAATAATGAAATGATAAAGTCATCAACTGACTTTTCGACTTCCTGCGGTTGGTTATAAACTGATTGAACAGTAATTCCATGAGGGCGCTGATAATCAAGTTCAGCCAAATGGCTGGTGAGTTTTTTACCGATATCGACTACATTTACCCCAGAACTAAACGAGACGCCAAGTAACAGCGCTTGTTGACCTGCAAAATGGATAATATTTTGTGGCACTTCGGCATAACCACGCGTCACTGTCGCAACATCACCGAGGTAAATCAGCTCAGAGGCACCAGGACTTGAGATAAGTAAGTTTTCTAATTCTTTTACATCTTTAAATTCACCTGTAGGGTGCAAGCGAATTGACTCGCTGCCAACTTTAATTTTGCCAGCATTTGATACTGTGTTTTGATTTTGCAGTAGTTGAAAAATTTGTTGAGCAGAAATGCCTAAACTAGCCAGTTTGTGAGTTGAAATTTCAACCATGACTTGGGGCTGTTGTTCACCCGCAACGACTACTTTACCAATGCCATCAACCAGTACGAGTTCACGGCGTAAGTAATCAACATAATCTTTAAGTTCATCGTATGAGTAGCCATCGCCAGTAACAGCAAACATCACTCCGTACACATCACCAAAATCATCCATTATTTTAGATGGCATGACGCCACTGGGTAGCTTTGGAGCTAAGTCATTGATTTTACGTCGAAGCTCATCCCACATTTGTCTAAGTTCTTCTTTACGATAGGTACTTTTCATTTCGATCGAAATTTGTGACATACCTGGCGATGAAATCGAACTGACATAATCAACATATGGTAATTGTTGTATTACGTTTTCAATGGGATAGGTGACTTCTTCTTCAACTTGTTCAGGTGAAGCCCCTGGGTAGGAAGTGATCACCATGGCTTTTTTTAAGGTAAATTCAGGGTCTTCTAACTGACCGAGGCCTAAATAAGAAAACGTGCCCCCGATCAGCAAAAGTAAGGTCACCATCCAAGAGATGACTTTTTTCTCAATTGATAATTGTGCCAAACTCATGTTTATAGCCCTTTTTCACGTTGCCAAGGGCGAACAACAAGGTTATCACTTAACGAGTGAACACCCGCGCTTACAATGAAATCACCTGCTTTTAAACCCGACAATACTTCAATACCCACTTGATGTAATTCACCAATTGTGACGGCGACTTTGCTAACCGTATGGTCTTGCTCATTATAACGCCATACAAAGTGCTGATTGGTTTGTTTATCTTCAGCTAATTGTGAAAAAACAGCTTCAACTGGCACCATAAATTGATCTGGACTGGTTTTGGTAATTTGGGTGAGATCAATAAGCACATTACCAGTCATGCCGGCTAGCAAATTAAAATCGTTTGGTACGGGTAAACTAAATACCACGCGGTATGTCAAGGTATTAGGATCGGCTTGGGTATCCCATTCTTTTACTGTCAGTGAGTATGCTTGTTCAGAAAAACCATCAAAAACTACTTTCGGTTGATAATTGATATTTTTATTAACCCGAGCAACCACTTTTTCAGGCACTTGAATGGTTACATCCATTAAATCACGAGTTTCAAGACGTAATATATTTTGTTTAGCTTGGATATTTTCAAAGTTTTTGACAAATACTTTTGATACCGTGCCGCTAAATGGTGCTCTTAATTCAGTGTAATCAAGATCTGTGAGTGCTTTTTTATATGCTGATTCAGCCACTTGCTTGTTTGCTTTGGCTTGGTCAAATTCAGATTCTGTGGTGATCCCTTTACCTAATAAAGACTGTGTTCTTTCAAGTTGAGACTGCGCAAGTTCAAAGCGTGCTTTTTTGTCTTCAACTTGCAATTTAAAATCGGTTGGATCGAGTTGAGCTAACAATTGACCTTTTTCAACATGTTGACCTGCTAATACCGCAAAGCTTTTTAATTCGCCATTTACTCTAAAACCAAGATAAGAGCCTTGGTTTGCTTCTACTTCGGCAGGAAAACTTCTCAGATTTGTCTGGGTTTGATCATCAACCTGATAAAGCTTAACTGGACGAATGATTGGAGCAGGGGTGTCATCGGTTTTTTTGTTACACCCTATTAAGGCTGTTGTGAGAAAAAGTGCTAATGCGATTTTTGCCAGATGCATTGTTAATTCCTTGCGACTTATAGAGAAATTCTTACTGAACTATAGATAATAAACAGAAGAACATAAATTTATGTTAAGAATACGAGGTTCTGGTTTAAAATAAAATTTATATAAACTTAATAACTATATAAGTAAAATTGATGACTCTTGAGCAAATTAGAATTCTGGCAGCAGTAGTTGAATGTGGCAGCTTAAAAAAAGCGGCAGAGCAGCTACACAAAACCCAGCCGGCCTTAAGTATGGCAATGCAAAAACTAGAAGCTGAACTGGGGTTTTTATTGCTAGACCGACAGCACTATCGTTTAAGTTTAACGCCTCACGGCGCTATTTTTTTTCGCCAAGCTCGCACACTGCTGACAGAAGCAAATCAACTTCAGGTATTAGGTAAAAGTCTTGCTAAGGGATATGAGGCTAAATACCGTATTTGTTACGATGAGGGGTGTGTCAATACCGAGGTTGATGCTTGCCTGAGTACCTTGTTTAATCAT
Organism: Pseudoalteromonas tunicata; assembly: GCF_002310815.1. NCBI lineage: Bacteria > Pseudomonadati > Pseudomonadota > Gammaproteobacteria > Alteromonadales > Pseudoalteromonadaceae > Pseudoalteromonas > Pseudoalteromonas tunicata. The sequence continues at coordinate 841,388 of NZ_CP011033.1, forward strand.
TACCCTTCTACTGAATTTTTGATCAATAGTGGTAGTCGATTTAATGCCATCAATCAAGTGAAAGAACAATCTGTTGAGCTTGGTATTGGGCCTTGGTTTCATATTTTCCAAGCGACAGGACAGTATGAAAGTTTTCCTATCGGTGAATTGGCCCTGGTTTTAGTGGCTTCAGAAGCATTATTTCAGCCAGATAAGGTCAATTATTCAGCTGATTTAAAAAAATACAGTTGTATTACGCTTAAAGAGAGTAACTTCGAGTTTGATAGCGAACAACTCAACATTGTCCAAGGCTCGCAATTAATTAAGACCGACGATTTAGCGATGCTCTCGCGCCTAGTGATTTCAGGTGCGGGCTGGGCGATGATGAGTCGCAACTCTTGCCAACACCTGATTGACTCAGGCCGTGTATTTGAAATTAATTTAAACGATTATGTTGAAACAATTAAAGTCGAGATAAGAGTTTTTCGTAAAAAACAGCGGGAGCATGGCCCTGTAGCAAATAAAATATGGGCTTTATTACAAAATTTAAATCAAGCTCAGTCGTTTGATTCTTAATCACACATAAGACTTTAGTAGATAATGAAATAGTATTGATTGTTAACTTGTTGTTTATTATCTACTTTGAGAAGTTGGCAATATTTCCATTTACAAACGTTTATATATGGCCTTGATTATTTGAAGGAATAAGGTAAGTTTGCCTTGTTTTGTCATTGTGTTTAAACGCATAATGTGAACCTTAAACGAAGTGTTGTTACACTTTTATTACAAGATACATTTTTAGCACCGAGCTATTTTCGCGAGTAATTTTTGAAGTATTTATTTGCCCTTAGTTTTTTGCTTGTAATGTCTACACGTTTTTGCCAAGCCAATGTCGTTTGGGATAAGGAAATCAGTGAATTTAGAACATCTGTAGCATTAGAGCATAATGACAACTTGTTCAACTCCACCACTGACTCTTTGCATGAACGTTTTGTACGGGTGCTTGGAGATATCCGCTGGTTAGCGTTGTACGATGGTTTTGGAGTGTATTTTCCAACTACCATCAAGTATCGCGCTGCTGATATTAATGCTGAATTTGATGCATCAGAGGTTTTTCTTCGCCCTGAAGTCCATTTTTTTGTTCAAGATCAAGTCGAATTAAACGCTGCGTTTAGTTATGAGCGCTCAAACAAATTAGGTGGCGATAGTGGGGCTGAGTTTTTACAAAATCAGTCAATTGAACAATTAAGTAAAAGTGTTGAATTAGCACTTTTGCTTGGTCGAGCACCCGAGTTACAGTATCTACATTTTAATTTAAATTTGGCCGCTAAAGAGCAGCGTCTTAAAAATCAATCCTTAAACCAAATCGATACGCTTCAACTTGATGCTTTATATGGCCATCGGTTCACAGAAGATAGTTATTGGTTATCTCATCTCAATCTGCAGTCTGAGCAAAGCGGCACGCAACAAAGTGAGCTAATAGAATTTGGACTTGGATTTAAAACGCAATTTGCATCGGAACATCAACTTAGTGTGATTACAGGGATTTTCGAGCGCTCAGGTGACAGCAAACGTCGAGGTCAATACTGGCAGGTATCAGACAGTTGGCAAATCAACGCAGATCATCAATTGCGGTTACTTACCTCGCAGCGCTCTGAGGTATCCACTACATTAAATGCATTAACCCAATTGCGTACTCAAGCTGCGGTACTTTATCAGATAACAATGTCTGCAGATCATCAACTTAGCTTTTCTCTTGAATATAATTCATTGGCGTTAGATGAATTAAATCGGACTCATGATAGCTGGGCTGGTTTTTTATTATGGCGTTGGTCGGTTATTGATAGATTAACAACAGCCTTTTCGTTTGGGCATACCACAGCAAAAGACACTTTAATTGAGGATGAAAGTGCTCAGAATTTGATTAATATGGCGGTAGAATACCTATGGTAAAGTACTTAAGCTTAGTGCTGATCCTAACTTTTAGTTTTAGCATAAATGCATCTGAGTTTAATCAAGCGTATCAGCTAGGTGCAGGGGATAGTATTCAAATATCTGTTTATCAAGAACCTGATTTAGCTTTTTCTGGGCAAATTAGTCAGCAGGGTAAAGTTGATTTTCCATTACTTGGTAGTATTGATTTATCAGGTTTTACCCAACAGCAAGCCAAAGCGCATTTAGAACTTTTATTAAAAGATGGGTATTTGGTCGCGCCGAGTGTTTCAATTCGCGTTTCGAGTTATCGACCTTTTTTCATTTATGGCGAAGTTCGAAGCCCTGGCAGCTATACTTATCAGCCCGACATCACACTAGAGCAAGTTATTGCATTATCTGGAGGCCTAAAAGACCGAGCATCACGCACGCAATGGCAAATACAGCGTGGTCAAAATAAATCTCTTTTTTTAGCTAAATCAGATACCGTTATTTTACCTGGCGATGTCATTAAAATTGAAAAGAGTTTCTTTTAATTTATGACCCAGATGAACGGTGCGTTTAAACCTGCAGAAGATGAAATAGATCTTGCTGATTTATTATCTCTTTTTTGGATTAAGAAATGGTTTATTCTTGTTGTTACGGGCATTGTTTTTGCGATTGGTCTTAGTATTGTTGACCGAATGCCCAACATCTATAAAGCAACAACAACGGTTATGGTTAAAGGTAGTAAAGCGAACAATCCGTTGCAATCGTTAGTGCCAGGCATGGGATCTGCTAATGATGACTTAGATACAACGATTAAATTGTTAAAGTCGAGCCAATTCGCCCAGACAATCGTAGATTCACTCAGTATTCCTGCCACACTTAATCAATACGCATCGGACTTTACATGGTCGGGAGATGACTTACTGACTCATTTATCAATTAATATTGTTTCTAAAACCAATTTATTAGAAATTAGCTTTGAAAGCCAAGATGCGAAGTTCTCGGCTGTAGTTGCCAATCAGATAGCACAAGCATTTATGCAATATCAAACCGACTTAATGCAGCCACATAGTAACAAAAGCGATGATTGGATTAACTCAAAAATACAGGGTGTTAAAGACTCATTAGAGGTTGAAGAAGCAAAACTGATGGCGTTTAGGCAAAGCCAAAATGTAGTCGATATCGCCAGTAATGTGACAATTGCAAAACAAGAAATTAGTTTGTTATATCGAGAGTTAAGGGAGTTAAACCTCCAGTTTGACTTACTTAAACGTTTCTCTCAAAAAGTCTCTTTGGCTAATAACGATTTAAACGCATTACTTGTCATAAACGAAATCACCAATGCGCCGATTATTAGAGAACTTGTGCAACAAAAAGCGTCGCAGCAAGCCCAGCTATCTCAAATTAAACTGCGTTATTTAGATAAGCATCCAACGTTTAAGTCCATGGCATTAAAAATAGCTGATACTGAGCAACAATTAGAAAAAGAAGTGGAAGCCTTTATTGTTGCCATGACAAAAAACAAACAAGAAGTTGAGCTTCAGATCAGTGAATTGGAATTAAAACAACAAAACGCCAATGATTTACTTGAAAGTGCGATAATTCAGGAGCAAGAGTTTAAAAAAATACAACGCTCAGTTGATGCAAACATTAAACTACTCGAGTCGTTAAGTGCTAAACAAAAAGAAACCGAGTTGCTCAAAGACATCACAGATTCATCGGATATCATCGTTGTTGACCCTGCAATTACACCAATTAGCCCAATAAGACCCAAAAAAGCATTAATTGCTGCTGTGTCCTGTGTCATGGGTTTTATCTTATCAATTGTGCTGGTTATCTTATTGCATTTTTTTGCTGATGCTCATCGACGCTATCGCCAAATAGCACATCATTATGGTTATAAAGTATTGGGAGAACTCCCTCGTATTCGTAATAAAAATAAAGACAAGAGCCAACCTATTTTACTCGGTAGTGGTAAGCAGTTTGAAATATACCAAGAATCAATCCGTTCAATTCGCACCAAAGTAATGCTCGATAAGGAACTTGGTGATCAAAAAATTATCGCTGTGACGTCATTAACTCCAAACGAGGGGAAGTCGAGTACCTGTTTACAGATGGCCAAATCGTTTTCAGAGCTTGAACGAGTGATTATTATTGATGCTGATTTACGAGATCCATCAATTGCGGTTGCGCTTGGCGAATCTCGGCACCGGCCTGGTCTTACTAATTTTTTGGCTCAAACGCATACTTTTGAAGAATGTATATTCCATGATGAGCAAATCAATGCAGATGTCTTACCCTCGGGTCTTAGACCAATGAATCCGCTTTTGTTTCTATCAATGCAACGCTTTGAAAGCATGCTCAATGTATTACAGAAAAAATACGATCGGATCATTCTTGAGTGTCCGCCTATTTTATCCGTGAGTGATGCATTAATGGTGAGCAAACATGTTAGTGGTTTAACCTTAGTTGTCGATGTACAGAAAACATCTTTGGCGAAATTTAATCATGATATTGAGCTACTTAGTCATGCAGAAACAACTATCAGTGGTGTAATATTAAATCGAATTAAATACGATAATCAAAACTACTATTATGGTTCTACAAAAAAACGCACGTGATATTGAATTTAAAAAACAACAGATTTGGACGGTTGTTAGTGCCATACCTTATGGCTGTGTAGCAAGCTACGGACAAATTGCAACAATGGCAGGGTTACCTAATTACGCTCGTTTTGTTGGTTCTTGCCTAAAAAACTTACCTAAAGATACATTATTGCCTTGGCATAGAATTATTAATAGCCAAGGAAAGATTAGTTTCCCCCTCGATAGTGCTCGTTTCTTCCGTCAGAAAGAATTATTAGAGAAAGAACATGTTTTGGTGAGTAATGGGCGAGTTTCATTAAAAAAATATCAATGGAATGTGTAAATAATTACAACCTTTTGCGTTTTAGCTGCGACTAAGTATTAAACTTTTTTAATTTTGGCGTCGCTATGATGGATCAATTAACCTTATTTATTTTGTTATTATCTCCAATACTCAGCCTGTACCTTTGTTATATTATTGTTAATTGTTTTGCCTTGCTCAGACGTGAACCATGGTTTCGAGCAAAATAAACTCACTTGTTAACTTCTAATAGAGATTAAGCTTTCGTTATAGATATCAGCTTGTTCAGCAAAGTTTGCCCCTTAAATAGTTACATTTACGCTGTAAGAAAAAAAAATTTACATTTCATTAAAAAAAGAAAGTAATTTGGCTAAAAAAATGAAAATAGCAGTTGCCAAGCCAATAAAAATGCATAACTATAAGGTCTGCGAAGGCACAATAATAAAGAATAGGAATCTAGAAATGAACAAAGCTCAATTAGTTGAAAAAATTGCCACAGATGCAGAGATTTCAAAAGCGGCAGCAAGCCGTGCACTTGATGCATTCACTGGTGCAGTATCAAACTCACTAAAAGAGGGTAATTCAGTTGCGTTAGTTGGTTTTGGTACTTTTTCAGTTAAAGCTCGTGCAGCACGTACTGGCCGTAACCCACAGACTGGTGAAGAAATTCAAATTTCAGCTGCAAATATCCCTTCTTTCAAAGCGGGTAAAGGCTTAAAAGACAGCGTAAACGTTTAATACGCGCTTAAGCAGATGATTTAAATAAGGGACCAGCTGGTCCCTTATTTATTTTTAAAGGTTGTTAAACTCTTAGCGCTTTATCACCTCTAATAAATCCAACCGCGCCAGAGCGCACCACTTCAACAATTTCTGTTTCATTACGTAGTGTATCAATAAACGAAGCTAGTTTATCTGTGCTGCCAACAAGTTGAAGCGAGTAGGTGGTTTTGCCCATATCAATGATTGAACCACCAAACACATCACTAACACGCGTTACAGCAGCTCGAGCTTGCTCATCAGCTGCGCGTACTTTTATTAATACCAGTTCGCGCTCAATATGGTTGGTATCGGTTAAATCGATAACCTTAAGTACATCAACTAGTTTATTAACTTGTTTAGTGATTTGTTCAATAATGCGATCATCACCTTGGGTGGTTATTGTAATTCGTGATAATGAGCTGTCATCCGTGGTACCAACAGTCAGGCTATCGATATTGTACGCACGTTGAGAAAAGAGCCCGACAATGCGCGATAAAGCCCCAGGTTCGTTTTCAAGTAAGATAGCTAAAATTCGTTTCATTATGCTTTTACTCCTTTTTTAAGCCACATCTCATCAATTGCTCCTAAACGAATTTGCATCGGATACACATGCTCTGATTCATCAATACAGACATCAACAAAGACTAATCTGTCAGTAATCGCCATCGCTGTTGCTAGGGCATCTTCTAATTGTTCAGGATAATCAACTCTGATCCCAACATGACCATAGCTTTCTGCTAGTTTGACAAAGTCAGGTAAAGAATCCATGTACGATGATGAATGGCGACCCGAATAAATCATGTCTTGCCATTGTCGAACCATACCTAGTGATCGATTGTTAAGGGAAATAATCTTAACGGCTAATCCATATTGCATACAGGTTGAGAGCTCTTGAATATTCATTTGAATCGAACCATCGCCTGTAACACAGACAGATTCTTTATCAGGAAAAGCAAGTTTTACTCCCATTGCCGCCGGTAGACCAAAACCCATAGTCCCTAAGCCGCCACTATTGATCCATTGGCGAGGTTTATCAAAAGGGTAGTATTGCGCTGCAAACATCTGATGTTGACCAACATCGGAGCTTATATAGGCTTTGCCTTGAGTTACTTTGTATAGCGTTTCAATCACTGTTTGTGGTTTAATTTTACCTTCGACTTTGGTGTAGCTTAGACATTTTTGCTCACGCCAATTATTAATGGTACGCCACCAATCCTCTTGTGCTGCACGGTCAATTTGCAGCTCACTTTTATCAATTTCAATTTGAAGTTGCTCAAATACCGTTGCTAAATCACCGACTACTGGAATGTGGGCTGAAATAGTTTTTGAGATAGATGTTGGGTCTACATCAACATGAACAATCGTTGCGTTTGGACAAAACTTTTTCACGTTATTGGTTACACGGTCATCAAAGCGTGCACCGAGTGCTAAGATTACATCGGCGTTGGCCATGGCTTTATTTGCTTCCAAATTACCATGCATCCCCAACATCCCGATAAAGTTCGGATGAGTACCAGAAATACCTCCTAATCCCATTAAGGTATTAGTGATAGGGGCGTTCAGTGACTCTACAAGCTGAGTCAGTTGCTCTGATGTATCAGATAAAATAATACCGCCGCCAGAATAAACAACGAGACGTTTAGCATTTAAAATTGCCTGCACAGCTTTGCGAATTTGTTTCGAATGACCTTTTTTACTCGGGTTGTATGAACGCAAAGAAATGTCTTTAGGCATGATAAATGGAAACTCAAGCGCAGGGTTTAGAATATCTTTTGGCAGTTCGACTACGACAGGACCGGGACGACCCGTTTTAGCAATGTAAAAAGCTTTAGCTAAAATCTCAGGAATTTCAACGGCGCTGCGACAGTTGAAACTATGTTTCACTATCGGTCTTGAACACCCGACGATATCAGTTTCTTGAAAGGCGTCATCACCGATTAAATTACTCGGAACTTGACCTGCCAGTACCACCATTGGAATTGAGTCCATATAAGCAGTAGCAATCCCTGTTACGCAGTTGGTCGCACCGGGTCCTGACGTTGCTAATACGACACCCACCTGCCCAGTTGCACGTGAAAAACCATCGGCCATGTGGGTCGCAGCTTGTTCATGTCTTACTAGAATATGTTCAACATCGTTTTGTACGTACAATGCATCATAAATATCCAATACTGAGCCACCGGGGTAACCAAAAACATATTTTACCTCAAGCTCCTTCAGCGCTCGCACAACAAGTGCGGCTCCTGACATTATTTCTTGTTCCATCCTCATTCCTTATTCTAAGTCAAAAAAAAACCCCGTCTTAAGTGCGGGGTTTTTTTGAGTGCTGTTTGTTGCTCAAGTTAACCCGCTGGTATCACAACAGTGACCAGTACCACGAGCACAACTAAAACAACACGGTTTAAATTCATATAAAAATTTTAATTAATTATTAACAAGTTCATTTTTATAAGTTTTAGCGATTAATGTCAAGTCAATAAAGAGATTGCTTTTGGATTAAATGTTCTTTTATTTGATGTTAAAACTGATTTTTTGCATTAACTATTTATATTTGAGATTGATTAAGTGAAAGAAGGGTTACTTATTAGCGAAAGTCTGTGAAATCAAACCTACTTGAGAGCACGAAGTTTTTTGTTGTTTATTTTAACGGATAAAAAAAGCCCACATAAAGTGGGCTTACAAACTTATCTATACCTTATAGACGTTCGATTACTGCTTGTGTGAAATCAGTTGTACCATGATTTCCACCTAAGTCGCGTGTGGTACGGTCACCTGTTTTGATCACATCAGCAACAGCATTACGAATACGCTCAGCAGTATCACCCATACCTAAATGTTCTAGCATTTGAATTGATGCTAGAATAACCGATGTTGGATTTGCTAAATTTTTACCCGCTATGTCTGGAGCACTGCCGTGCACAGCTTCAAAAATGGCAGCATCTTCGCCAATATTTGCACCTGGAGCCATTCCTAAACCGCCCACCAATCCTGCACATAAATCAGATAAGATATCACCAAATAAGTTTGTTGTAACAATTACATCAAACTCTTCAGGCGTCATTACTAATTTCATACACGCGGCGTCAACTATCATTTCTGCTGTTTCAATATCTGGGTAAAGGGCTGCTACTTCACGAGCAACTTTTAAGAATAAGCCAGATGTTGATTTTAAAATATTCGCCTTATGAACTATGGTCACTTTTTTACGATTTTCACGACGAGCTAATTCATAAGCAAATACGGCTATTTTTTGCGCGCCTTCACGTGTGATTTTAGACATTGCTTCTGCTTCTGAGCCATCTTCAGAAACAACTTGTCCTAATCCTGAATACATACCTTGGGTATTTTCACGAACGGTGATGATATCGATATCTTCATAGCGTGCTTTAGTACCTTCAAAAGATACAACCGGGCGTACATTTGCATATAAATTAAACTTTTTACGCAAGGTAACATTAATTGATGTAAAACCTTCACCTACCGGTGTAGTAAGTGGCCCTTTAAGGGTGATTTTATTTTTAGCAATTGCATCAATTGTTGCTTGTGGTAATAATTCGCCTGTATTTTCTAACGCAGTTAGACCAGCATCAACAAACTCATATTCAAAATCACAGCCTGCCGCATTCAAAATTTCTAAAGCTGAATCTATGATGCTAGGACCGATCCCGTCACCTTTAATTACTGTGATAATTTGCTTGGCCATTTAAGCTTCCTTTAACAATAGTGTTCTATCAGAATTGATATACGTAATGAAAGAATTAATATTCAATCGTGCTTTATAGCAACTTCGCTGTGATCTTTCCAGATTTAACTGCATAAATACCACTAATTGCTTATAAATGAAGCGTCTTAGAGTAAATTAAACGGATGCAGATTATATTTATCACACAGATAAATATGAAAAGCGGTACTCGGGCGACAGTCTGAAAGATTTAATACTCGAAAAGCTCGCTCTAGAATGCTGTTACTTAATGAGCAAGGATTGATGTCATTGGCATAAATACGATTGAGAGTTGCAAAAGTGATAATCAAACATGACAGTTCAATTGACAAGGTGTTATTGCCTAATTGTTCTATTTGCGGTAATTCGACTAAGGCTTTGTACCAACTAGGGGAAAGATAATTGTCTTTGGTTAGTTTAAACTCTGTTGTAGTGGGCAATAATAAAAACGAGTTTGCACTTAATTGAGTTATGCCTTTTAAAGACAAGTACTGAGGGCATGGACTGATCAGTAAGTCAGGACTCGATTGGAGCACAGCAAGCACATATTTGAGCAATGCGCAGCTTGCTTGCTCAGCAAAATTGTGATGATGGTCTTTCGTTAAGTGCTCAAGTAATTCACTAGCAATGAATAAACGTGCTTCAAGATACACTTGATTTGGGTAGTTAAGCGAGTGTAGTTGTTGTTGTAAGGCTACTTTTTTTATTATTTCTGGAACTCTAGCTGGTCCAAGCAATAAAATGGCATGTTTTAATTCGCTGATTGTTTGTCCTGCACGGACTGTTGCATAGTGGCAAAGCAATTGCGACATTTTGCTGTGGGGTTCACAAGACAAAATAAGTTGTTCAAGCGAAATATGTTTGAAACGTGCTAGAACAGCTAATAAATCGTCCAATGGTTGTTCTTGCATAACGTCAATGGTGATTGGTTTTTGATGTTCTAAACGTTTATTTAATGGTTTAAACCATAAACTATAAATTAAATTATCATCAAGACAGGCTTTTTGAATAAACTTGGTTTGTGATGGCAGGGTATTGGTTTCATTCCAATGACCTTTGGCAGTTAATTTTTGTTCACTGAGCATAAAACTAAGATATCTATCTTCATGAATATGGTCAATGAACAAGTAAAGCTGTTGATTTTGCTGATAACAACTTGCCGGTAAAATCGTGGGTAAAACCTCTGTTAATTTTTTAAGTAGGCTACAGAGATAGCTATTTTTAGTACTGACATAAATGCATTTAATCGCCTCATGTAAACTCATCGCTTGAGCTGATTTAGATAGCGTGATTTTACGAGATAACGCTTCTGATAATGCCACGATACAAGTTGGTTGGTCGAGGGCATATTGAGCCGTATGACCAGCTAAATGTCGATGAGCATCAGGTAAATATTTGAGTACCTGATAAATAATAGGTGCTTTAACTCGACCTGTTTGCATAAGTTTAGCAGCCAATAAATTACGTTGTGCCCAAAGCTTTTTACCTTGTGCTGTTAAAGGTTCGTTATTGGCTAACTGATTAGATTCTTTTTGTGCACAAATCAAATGAATTAAGCAGCATGCAATTAACCCTTGCCTCATTGTTATCGGGATACAGAGTGCATGGCTGATAATGCAACATAATATCGTTTGGTTTATGACAAGGTTGGTTGTAAAGCCCTGTTTTGAAATGTAAAACATGAGTTGAGCTTGCATTGCTCTGGGATGATCAAGATAAGCATTGTCATATTGTTCAGCGAGCAGACTGATAAGTGGGAATAGTTTTGGCCATTTTTCTTTATGATAATAGAGCCGTTGTAACGTATGCGTTGCATTAACCAACTCTTGCAGCTGCTTGGCTGAAAAATCACTCATATTGCTTCGCTATGGTATGCAGATAATGCGCCTAGTCCCCAAGCAATCAAGATCCCGTCTTTAAAAAGGATACCGGTACATTCATCTTGTGTGGTGATACCGTCGGATTTGACATGCTGCGTACGATAAAAGAAAAGCTGATAGACATGATTATTACTATTTTTGGCGAACGTTAAATCAGGCGAGCCCAATTGCTCAAGTACACTCTCACTAGAAAGTTTTTGAGCAGGTTTTAATTTATCAATAAAGCGATTGTTAAAAGCTTCTCTGTCTTGCCAATTCATCGTTGTTGGATCATCTTGATAAAAAATAATGACTAACGAGGCCAACACCGCGTAGAGACCGATCCCTAACAAAATATAACGAATAATTTTTTTCGTCATTAATTTAACCTTTACAGACATTGGCCAATGTGAATTTTTATTTTATTTATCATACCCTATTCGCATTAATATGTTTAAGCTCTTTTTAAGCGTAAATCTTTCAGTGAAAAGCCAAGCGGTAGGTCAACTCGCAAAGTTGCGAGTGTTTTTGAGATAACATATTGGTTGAGTTCACTTTCTATTTTGAGACGAATTTTTTCATTTAGCTCAGTACTCGCTAACGCATGTGTGACTGAAGGATATTGCGCTAATAATGTTTGTGCTGTTTTTTTTCCAATCCCTTTAACACCAGGAATATCGTTTGTCGGATCACCAGCAAGCGCCCAAAATTCGGTCAGTTGATTTTTATTTACTGAAAATTTGTCGAAAATTGTTTTATCACTAACGTATTGCGCTGTGAAATAATCATAAACTTGAATATGCTGGTTCAACAGTGGTAAAAAACCTTTATCGGTTGAGACAATTGTTGAGTTGATGTGTTGTTTTGCCGCTTTGTCTGCAAGGGTTGCAATGACATCATCCGCTTCATCTTCTTGCGGGAAATAGCTAATTACTCCTAGGTTTGTGAGCTGTTTAGCGAAGTGAGTTAGATTGGTTTGTAATACTTCGGGCATCGGTTTTCGATTTAATTTGTAATCGGGATAAAACTGATAGCGCCAACTATTTTCACCATCAAAGACTGCAATTGCATGACTGGGTATTGTTTGTTTCAAAAGTTTACTCACAGCACGTTCGACACGATTAATCGCATTTTTGATTGCGAGCTCTTCTTGATTTGACTGATTACTATCGACAGCATAGATGCGTCGAATAAGGTTCAACGCATCTATGATCAAAAGGTGTTTATTCATTAGGTCTTTATTTTGTAGCAAGGCACATACTTTGTCCCAGGTAATTTCATTCTACCTTGTTTAACAAACGCTTGCAGTAATAAATCCATATCTTGCATTAAGCTTAAGTCTCCTGATAACGAAAACGGGCCATGTTGTTTTATTTCGCGGATCCCTTCATCTTTTACATTCCCAGCAACGATCCCTGAAAAAGCTCGCCTTAAATTAGCCGCCAATTGCTGAGCGGGTTGATTTAAATGTAAATCTAAATTTGCCATATTTTGGTGGGTAGGCGCAAAAGGATTCTGGAAGTCATCATCTATTTTCAACGTCCAGTTAAAGTGATAGGCATCCCCTTGTGATTTTCGATAGTCTCGAACTTGTTGCATATTATCTTTTAGGCGCATTGCAACTGTTTGTGGATCACCAACAATCACTTCGAATTTATCAAGCGCTTGTTTACCGAGTGTTTTCTCAACAAATTGACAAATTTCATCAAAATAAGCGCGACTTTCTACAGGACCAGTAAGGATAACGGGTAAGTGTTGTTTTGCATTATCAGGGTGAAGCAAAATACCCAGAAGATAAAGTAACTCTTCGGCTGTGCCTGCGCCGCCAGGAAAAATAATGATGCCATGAGCAACACGAATAAAGGCTTCTAAGCGTTTTTCAATATCAGGGAAAATAACCAGTTCATTAACGATTGGGTTTGGTGGCTCTGCCGCAATGATGCTTGGTTCAGTTAAGCCTAAATAACGGTTGTTCTTAATCCGTTGTTTTGCGTGGCCAATGGTAGCGCCTTTCATCGGACCTTTCATGGCACCTGGTCCACAACCAGTACAAATATTAAGCCCTCGAAGACCTAATTGATAACCGACTTCTTTGGTATAACAATATTCAATTTCGTTAATCGAATGACCCCCCCAGCATACAATCATATTTGGATCGGTATTAACTGGTAGTGCATTGGCATTTCGTAGCATGTCAAATACTACATGAGTAGTGTGTGCTGAATCAGTAATGGTTGGGTGGGGCGAATCATATTTACTATTAATGAATAAAATATCACGGATCACTGAAAATAAATGTTCGTGGATCCCGCGAATAATCTGACCATCAACAAAGGCGGTTTGCGGAGGATTGAGCAACTCAATTTTGATCCCACGTTCACGGCTCAATAAGTTAATTTCAAAGTCATGGTACTTATTATAAATTTCATCACTGGAATCGGTATGACTGCCAACATTTAAAACGGCAAGGGAACAATTGCGGAACAATCGGTATAATTCTGAGGTGGAAGACTGTTTTAGGGAATCCACTTCTACCTGAGAGAGTAAATCTAAACTGCCAATCGGATTAAGCTGTACTAGCATTGATATTTCCTTCTATCGCTCAATAACTATTTATTAAATATAGTTTTTTTAAGATAGAAGGCAATATTTATTTTTTGATAACTAAGCGATCTCGTCCGGTTCTTTTGGCTTCGTATAGTGCATCATCGGCACGATCAAAGACTTCTTGTGTCGTATCAACAGACATAAATTGGGTTGCACCAATTGATATTGTGATTTGCACACTGGTATCTTTAAATTTAAATGGAATAGCTTTTATTGCTTTCCTAATTTTTTCAAGTGGTTGAATGATCTGTTTTAAATCAGTATCAGGCATGATGATGATAAATTCTTCACCACCAAATCGTGCTATAAAATCGGTATTTCGTACGGTTTTCTTCAGGGCACTGGCAATCACTTGCAGCGTTTTGTCTCCCGCACTATGACCAAAACTGTCATTTATTCTCTTAAAATGGTCAACATCAATTACAACAAGACATAAGTTTTTATTATTACGTTTAAAACTATTGAACTCGAGTTGAAAACGCTCATCAAATGCTGCTCTATTAGGCAATTTGGTTAGGCTGTCTTGTAAGCTTTTAAATTTTTGTTCGGCAAGACGTTCGCGATAAATTGAGGTCTCTTTTTCAAGGGAGTCAATTCTTGTTTGCATTACTTTTAATGACTCAGTAATGCATTCTCGTTCTTGGATTTCGAGTTCTTCTTTGTATTTTATATCTAAAGTTAGGGCTTCGAGTTTTTTGCCAACAATAAGTTTCAATTCAGTAATAGAATTAGCTTGTTGGCTTTGATCATTTAGTTGGTAGATTTTATCTTCAATTTGCTGATTCAATTGTGCCATTCGATGGCCAACATCTTTAGAGCGATTAACTGAATCAAGTAGTGTTTGGTGCAATAAAGAAAGTGTTTCGTTAATGGCAAATAAGAAACTTTGTGCGGTTTGTCTTTCTTGAGAAATAGTTGCAACAATCAGACGGATGATATTAATACAACTATCTAACAAGACATTAAGCTGATGATTCGTTGAGATACGTTGTTTTATGTAGTCTATTTTCTTGGCGCTTTCGCCTTCAAATGCAAGTTCACTGGTTAGATTAAGTAATTCATTTGCTAAATCAGGTGATAACTGTTCTGGCTCAGAGCTTAAATCGCCATGTTTATTATTGAGAACTTGATGGTAGATCTCGACCAAATTTGATAATACCGGGACAAAATCTTGAGTAGCTTTAATATCATTGAGTTCATTAGTTAATAAGTTTCGCAAACTGCGGCGCAAATCATCAGGTACACCTTTAGATTGCTGTAACCGTTTACCTGCATCGTTAACGGTTTGATGTAATTCACGAATGTTAGCATCTTGGCGACTTTCTTGTTGTTGTAGGAGAATACTGATGTCGTCAATCAATGGCTTTAACCGTTCAAAATCGATTCCTTTACTAATCGAAGAACGAAAATTAGCTAAACGATTATCGAGCTCGATATCGATTCCTTTACACGTTAAAGAAAGTTTAGAAACAAACTGCACTAAAGTCGCGATTTGGGCATGACGAGCTTGTTCAATGACATTACGACTTTGAATAGTTGATGCGAGTTTCTTTTCTAGAGACTCTATTTCCTTATTATTCGACACAGATGTTCTTTTTCCTTCTACAACTTAACTTTGAAGACTTAGTTGATTATATGCAAATCGTTCAATAACTCCATGCTTTAAGTTAAATTTCCTTTTCAAAAGGTGTATATAAATCGATTCAGTTACTTATCGCAAAGGCTAGAAAATAGCGTTTGAGCTTGTTACTCTGCAAAAATAATAATTGATAAGGAACAACGAGTGAACAAACTATCACCATTAGCCTCTTTTTTACTGCTTTTATCGTCAGGAACAGTCTTCGCTGATGTTAATTATAAGCTCGAAATTAATCAGCCAGAACACCACCTTTCTAATGTTGCTGTGCAATTTCCTAAAACGGCACAATCTTATCTAGATGTAAAGTTACCTTCTTGGCGAACTGGTCGATACGAAGAACTTAATTTAGCCAATGGTGTACGTTTTTTTGAAGCTAAAGATGCCAGTGGTCAAGCACTGAAGTGGCATAAAATTGAAAAAAGCACGTGGCGGGTTGAATTACCTGAGCCTGCGAGTATTACCGTCAACTATCAAGTTTATGCTAATGAGCTTGGTAATCGTTCGCGTCATATTGACGATAGCCATGCCTATATTGATGCTTCAGGTTTTTTTATGTACAGCGAGAGCTTTAGGGATGAGCCCGTCACGGTGCAATTGGAAGTGCCTAAAAAGTGGCGAAGTGTCTCTGGTTTAAAATCGGGTAAAAATAAACATTCATTTGTAGCGCCTAATGTCGATGTTCTTATTGATTCTCCAATCGAAACCGGTATTAATCAGTGGTTTGAGTTTGAAGTGGATGGCCGACAATATGAATTAGTTATCTGGGGCCACGGTAACTATGATGTTGATTTAATGCTCACTGATTTAAAAAAGTTAGTTAAAACGGGCGATGCGATCTGGCAAGGTTATCCATTTGAGCGTTATGTTTTTATGGTACACGCAACTTCGGGTGCACGTGGTGCAACTGAGCATTTAAATTCAACTATTATCCAACGATACCGTGAAAGTTTTCACAAACGTGACGATTATCTGGAGTTTATCTCAACAGCAGCTCATGAGTTTATTCATACTTGGAATGTTAAAGCATATCGACCTCAAGGCTTAGTTCCTTATGATTATATCAATCCAAATTACAGCCGCATGTTATGGATTTCTGAAGGTTCAACCAGTTATTTAGAAGATCATTTATTATTACGTAGCGGTATTAAAACAACCAAGGAGCTTTACAAGGGCTTAGCCAAATCGATTAATCGTCATCTTGAAACACCTGGAAGAGAAGTGCAGTCTGCAGCCGATACTAGTTTTGATAAATGGATTAACCAAGGGGGCGATCATGGTCGCAACTTTAGTACCAATATCTATTCTGAAGGGTCATTGATTTCATTGGCACTTGATATCGATATGCTTGAGAAAACTCAAGGTAAAAAAAGCTACCGTGATGTACATAATGCGCTATACCAAGATTTTGCCTTACCCAAAGGATTTACAGAACAAGATGTTAAAAACATTTTACAACAGTTAACAGGTATTGATTATGCAACTTGGTGGGCACAAAACGTTGATTCGCCAGCCAATTTAGACTTTGATCGTCTGCTTGGCGTTATAGGTCTTGAATTGGTTTATCCTAAAGAGAGTAAATTTGTTGCTGATGCTGAATTTTCTGCACGCAGTGGTAGTGAACTTCCAACTCTTACAGCGGTAAAACGAAATGGTGCAGCTTGGCAAGCGGGTTTAACATCAGGTGATGTAATCGTTGCTGTTAATGGCCACAAAGTACCGGCTGATTTAAAAGGTTACTTTGAACAATTTAAAATTGGTGAAAAAATAGCGGTAGATTTTTTTAGACGTGATACCTTACTCAAAACTGATTTAGTCTTAGCCCAAAAGTCTGATAAAGATAAAGTAATTCAAGTTGTTAGTGAGCCAACAGAACAACAAAAATTATTATATAAAGCATGGATTGGTTTAGATTTAGAAACTAAATAATTCAACTTATTTATTATAAATCAATAAAGGCACTTCAAAATGAGGTGCTTTTTTATTTATTAAACACAAATTGATAATGCTGGCTAGTGTTCTGACTTTTGCTAGGTCATACTAGCTATATTCTGTAGGTTATTGATCATTAGTTCTTTTTACGGGTAAATTAGTAATCGCGATGCAATTAAATACGGTGAGTAAACCAAAAAGACGCGCTTGGTTGCGCAATACTCTGAAAAGCTCTCAAAAAGAAGCGGTCGCTTCTTCTACTATGACAGCGACCAGCGATAACTTCTTTAATGCGTATGCTATTTCTTTGGGAGCTTCGATGGCCCAAATGGGGTTGGTAACGGGTTTGCCACAGCTATTTGGTGCAGCAGCTCAGTTATTGTCTGTTTGGTTGGCAAGTCATTTTAAGCGTCGTACATTTATTGTTACTTGCGCTTTAGTACAGGCATGTATTGTGGCTGCAATAGCCGCACTTGCGACCTTAACTCCTGATCATGCTGTCTATTATTTTATCGCATTTGCCGTGTGTTATCATGGCTGTTTAAATCTTATCCAACCACATTGGCGTGCTTGGATGGGAACAATAGTGCCAAAACGGCGACGAGGTGCTTTTTTCGCTTCCCGTACACGTTTAACCATGATTTCTTCTTTAAGCATGTTTTTTATCGGTGGTGGTATTTTATCTTTAACAGATTCATTGGCGATGACTTGGCTTGGATTTACATTGCTATTTTCTATCGCTGCCATGGGGCGTTTCATATCGGCTTTTTTACTATTGAAAATGCACGATCCAGTGCAAAAGATTGAGGCTGAAACAGCAGTATTTTTTAATACGTTTGCAAATTTTAAATCTGCTTGGAAAGATCAAACTTTTCGTCACTACAGTTTATTTGTAGGCTTAATGCAAGCGATGGTAGCAATCTCGGCGCCATTTTTTGCTGTGTATATGCTCGAAGATCTTAAATTAAGCTATTTTGAATTTGTGATGACCAGCGTGGCGTCAATCCTTACTCAGTTTTTAACGTTGAAGTTTTGGGGTCGTTATAGTGACCAGTTTGGAAATCGTTTAGTGATGATCATTACCAGTAGCCTCATTCCGACATTACCAATGATGTGGCTTGTTTCTGCTGATTTTTATTACATCTTATTAATCCAAGCATTTTCGGGTTTTGCGTGGAGTGGCTTTACGCTCAGTACCGCAAACTATCTATATGATATTCGCCCGTTTCGCTCTGACTTTGCTACCTATGCAGCATTGCAAGCAGCGTTAGGTGCAGCAATGGTATTTGTTGGTGCAATGGTTGGTGGACAAATTGCCTCACATGCGCCAGAAGTCGTGAGTTATTTTGCGATTAGCAGCTGGCAAGCTCATCCCTTGCTGTTAGTTTTTGTGGTGTCGAGTATTCTGCGGGCAATGGTCACGTTATGGTTTATCCCGCGTTCAGTAGAACCGAATATTCGTCCTCGTCCTAAATTGCTTAATGTTATGTTTAGAGTCGCCCGATTTAATGCTATTTCAGGTGTCAGCTTCGATTGGTTAACGATTATAAAAAAACGTGAAGATAAAAGTAACGATGGCTAAAAAGAAAGCCTAATTATTTTGCGGTATCTTTTTTGCTAAGATGAGCATCAGCGCGAGGGGTGGCTAAAATAACATCACGCTCGCGCTGGGTTAATAAAATCCAATCATAAATTTCATCTTCAGTGCGACCGCAGCCCGTACAATAGCCACTTAAACGATGGCATTGGCCAATACAGGCAGTTTTTAATTGGCTCGGTTTTAATTTTTTCATTTTTTACTACTTACTTCGTTTTTGGCGCATGGTTCAGTTAATAACATTATCAAGGTTATAAATGACTTAGCACAGCGCATCTGAAAGTCATCAACGGATATAAATAATATGATAAAAGTTATTTTGATGGTTGTGCAGTGCCAACAGTGACACTTGTTTGCCAGCTTTGAGACACTTTGGCCAAGGTACTTGCAGATAACACCGTAATTTCAGGTTGCAGCGGCGCACTAAAGGTTGCACGATGAACCCCATTAATCAGTGACTCTGTTTTATGCCATTGCTTCATATCGAGGCATGAAGCAATAATACTAACGGCCTGTTGATAACTAGATACAGCTTCAGTAGCTTGAGAATAGACTTTTTGGCATTGATAATTACTGCCTGTGGTAACTTGGCTTATCTGACATGCATCGCCAACTAAATGGTACTTAGCTTGCCATACGTCCATGAACTTATTACTTACCTTGGCCATTTTAAGTGCGTTAAATTGACTTGGATAACTTTGTAATAACCCCTCTACTTTTTGACATGCAGTAAGGTCGTCAATTTGTTGTTGTATGACTGGGTTGGCCGTGGTGCAGCCGCTAAGTACACAGACAGTTGAGAAAAAGGCTAGGGGAAGTTTCATAGTCACAGTCCAAATCAATTTTGCAAAATGATAACTAACCAAGCAGTCAAAAGCTATGATTTAAGGCAATTAGAGTTAAATCAGTCTAAACCGACTTAACTCTGTTTGGAGTCCTTATTTGTGGCGTTTTTCTAAATTAGCAATTACTTCTGTTACTGGTACATCTGCTTTTTGTAATAAAACCAGCAGATGAAATAATAAATCCGCAGATTCATTAATCAGTTCTTCACGGTCTTGTTTAACAGCTGCAAGTGCAACTTCCACGCCTTCTTCCCCAACTTTTTGTGCACTGCGACTGATGTCTTTAGCAAACAATGAAGCAGTGTAACTGCTTTCTGGTGACGCTGTTTTACGTGATTCAATTACGCGATTAAGCTGACCTAAAAATGCCCAATCCGGTGTTGCGCCAGGAAAGCAACTTTGAGTGCCCAAATGGCAGGTAGGGCCGTCAGGCGTTGCTAAAATCAAAATGGAGTCATGATCACAATCAGTATGAATATCAATTACATGCAAGTAATTTTTAGAGCTTTCACCTTTTGTCCAAAGACGCTCTTTTGAACGACTATAAAAAGTCACTTTTTCGGTGGTTAAAGTTTGCTCCAGCGCAGCCTTATTCATAAAGCCTTGCATTAATATTGTGCCAGTTGCGATATCTTGAACAATCGCAGGGATCAGTTCACTTTTTGCAAAGTCTAGGTTTTGATAATTGCTTAAATCTAACTTCATAGTCGAGTTGCCACCTGATTTTTGGCTAAAAATTGTTTAAGTTGTGGAATATCAATGATGTTTTTATGAAACACACTTGCAGCCAGTGCACCATCCACATTTGCTTGATGAAAAACATCAACAAAGTCTTGCATTGTACCGGCTCCGCCAGATGCTATGAGCGGTACATGGCAGTGTTCACGAATTAAATTGAGTTGTTCGATATCGTAACCATTACGCACACCATCTTGGTTCATGCAGTTTAAAACAATTTCACCTGCACCTAAATCTTGTACATGCTTAACCCAATCTAGGGTGGTGTAACGGGTGCGCGAAGAGGCATTGGGATCACCTGTCAGCTGGTAAACTAAATATTGATTTGTTTCTTGGTCATAAAAACTGTCGATACCGACAACCACACATTGTTTACCAAACTCATCATGTAACTGTTTGATTAACTGTGGATTTGCGATAGCGGGGCTGTTAATGCTGATTTTATCTGCGCCTTGTTCGAGTACTCGACCGGCATCGCTTACTGATTTAATGCCACCGGCAACACAAAACGGAATATCAATGTGGCGTGCAATCGTTTCGACCCAAGTTAAATCAAGCAGTCTTTTTTCAACACTGGCACTGATCTCGTAAAACACCAGTTCATCAGCACCTGCGTCGCTGTAAGCTTGGGCAAGGGGTAAAATATCACCAATTATTTCGTGTTCTTTGAATTTCACACCTTTAACAACTTGGCCATTTTTAACGTCTAAACAAGGAATTATGCGTTTGGACAACATGTAATGGCCTCCTCAACACTAAAGGCGCCATCTAATAGTGACTTACCCAAAATAATGCCGCTGACACCAAGCGTTTTTAATTTAGCAATATCATCAAGGGAGCTTACGCCACCAGAGGCTTGGACTTGGATATCAGGGAATTGAGTTAGTAAGTCTTGATACAAAGGAAAAGATGGGCCAGTCATGGTGCCATCTTTACTGATGTCCGTGCATAAGAACTCATTGACGCCGAGCGATTTGTAAAAAGCAACTAACTCAAATAATCCAAGTTCTGCATTGTTAAGCCAACCATGGGTTGCCGGAAGCCAGCCGTTTTCAGTCTTGTTCACGTCCAAAGCGATGACAAATTTCTCTGGGCCAAATTGGCTTATCCAAGCTTTCACTGTCTCGCTCTTCTCCACAGCCATCGAACCAATCACTACTTGCTTCGCGCCTGCTGCTAGCCAAGTGCTGATGTCTGACTCGCTTCGAATGCCGCCGCCGATTTGAAAGGGTACTTTGAGCCCTTCTAATGCTTTTTGAATGTGTTGCCATTGTTTTTTGCTCGGATCTCGAGCGCCCTCTAAGTCTACTAAATGTAATTTAGACGCGCCGCTTCCTGCGTACTCGGCTAAGCGAGCACCTAACTCATATGGGTAAAATTGCGCAGTATCGTACTTGCCTTGGTATAGACGAACAATACGGTTTTGTAAAACATCTAATGCTGGAATGATCACAGTTTAAGTCTCTCTGTTTTTGGTCGCCTAAATGCGCCATTCAATAAAGTTTGTTAATAATCGAGCGCCAACTTTGGCTGAACGTTCAGGATGAAATTGCATACCTGCAAAATTATCTTTGGCCACAATGGCAGAAAATCGCTCGCCATATTCACCACTTACTAAGGTTGCACTATTAACGCTATGGGCAAAACTGTGTACAAAGTACACTTGGTCAGATGCTAATAAGCCCTGAGTAAGAGCATGAGCTGACTCAACGTGCAAATTATTCCAGCCCATGTGGGGTGATGTCAGTTGCCCGGTCTCAAGTAACGATACTTTGCCAGGGATCAAGCCTAAGGTATCGATATGACCTTCTTCAGTCGATTCGCACAGCAATTGCATTCCTAAACAAATGCCCATCAATGGCTTTTGATACTCAGTAATGGCGGATTGCCAGCCACCATCAATTAAGCGTTTCATCGCAACACTTGCATGGCCAACACCAGGCAGTACCGCGCGGTCAAAATGAGCCAGTTGCTCTGGTTGGCTAATCACTTGTGTTGGGCAATTTAATCGCTCAAAGGCAAATCGTACAGAATTTATATTGGCACAACCGGTATTGATGATAGCAATCATAACATTCCCTTTGAGCTGGCCAATACTTGAGTGGCGTCTTTAGCTATGGCCATTCTAAGTGCGCGTGAAAACGCTTTAAACAATCCTTCAACTTGGTGGTGACAATTGCCATCACTAATTGACAAAATTAAGCTTAATGCTGAGTTATCGGTCAGGCTTTTAAAAAAGTGTTCGACCATTTGGACATCCATATCGCCTACTTTTTCTCGGCTGAAGTTGGCGTTTAATACCAACGATGCACGACCCGACAAGTCAATCTGGGCTTCAGCTTTGCATTCGTCCATTGGCAAGGCAAACCCATAACGTGCGATTTGTGATTTTGTGCCAAGAGCGGTTTTGATTGCTTGACCGAGCGCAATGCCAATGTCTTCAACGAGGTGGTGTTCATCGATGTATAAATCACCCGAGGCTTTGATATCGAGCTCAATATTGGCGTGAGTGCGAATTTGATCTAGCATGTGATCAAAGAATCCAAGCCCTGTTTCAATACTGCCTTTTGCTGGGCTATCTAGATTAAGCCTGAGTGCAATTTGAGTTTCTTTGGTATTACGTTCAATTAGGGCGCAGCGGTTAGGCGTTAATAAACGCGTTGTAATACTTTGCCAATCGCCTTGGTATAAAATGCCTTCGCAACCAATGTTTTCGGCCAAGCCGATATCAGTTTGGCGATCGCCAATCACAAAAGAGCGTGATAAATCGACCTTGCCTGAACGCAAATAACCAGTCATAAGCCCTGTTTTAGGCTTGCGGCAGGCGCAGTTATCTTCGCTAAAGTGTGGGCAAATTAATACGTCTTCAAATTTAACCCCTTGGCTGGTGAAAATATCCATCATGTGGTTTTGTGCCACATGGTAATTTGCTTCAGGGAATGAATCAGTGCCTAAACCATCTTGATTAGAAACAATCACTAAGCGATATCCCGCAGCTTGTAATTGTAATAGAGCAGGGATAACGCCCGGTTCTAATTTTACTTTGGCAACACTGTCGACTTGTTTGTCTTCGATTGGCTCATAAATCAGGGTGCCATCACGGTCAATAAATAAATAGGGAAAACTCATTACTGCTTACTCTTATTGTTGATTGATGGCATCAAGCCAAATGGATACTTGTTTAAGTTCTTGTTGATTACCAATGCTGATTCTAAGCCAAGCATTTGAACCAAAAAGGGTAAACGGGCGCATTATTAATCCCATTTCTTTTGCGATGTCGAGCACACTGACACTATTGAGTTCAACGGTGACAAAATTACCTTCACCAGTTAATACCGATTTTATGGCACTTGATTGCTTACATTCTTTGATTAATTGTTGCTTAAATTGGTTTAGGTCGGTTACTTGCTGCTGCATTGTGGTGATTGAGCTTGGGGTGAGTGCATTTTCAGCAATCCGTGCAACTACAGTTGAAACTGGATAAGGTGCAATGACTTTTCGAACCGGTGCCAGTATTTCTGGGCGCGACAACATAAACCCAGTGCGTAAACCCGCCAGACCAAATGCTTTAGAAAGCGTACGCAAAATAACGATATTATTACATTGCTCAAGTAAAGATAAAGCCGACTGCTCAGGGCAAAATTCAATGTAAGCCTCGTCAACCACAATCAATGTTTTACTGCCAACTTGTACGCTGATTTCTCGGATCCTATCAACAGACACCATTGCCCCTGTTGGATTATTTGGATTGCAAATAAAAACTAACTTGCTAGTGCCAATTTCTTTAATCAATGATGCAATGGAGCCTGTTTGTAATTCAGCTTGTGTTAGCGCGTTAAGAGCCACATTGTGACTTTCTGCAGTTACTTTATACATGCCATACGTTGGCAAAAACAACGCAATGCTGTCTTGTTGTGGAATACAAAAAGTACGAATTAATAGTTCAATACCTTCATCAGCGCCACGCGTCATTAAAACCTGATTATTATTAAGGTTAGAATATTGCGCATAGGCGTTGATCACAGCCTCAGGTTGAGGCTCTGGGTAACGATTCAAATCATCAAGTGTAATACTAATTTGTTGTGAAAAAGGGCTTTCGTTAGCATTTAGCCATGTAGAACCAGTGATTTTTTCACTTTTTGCCGAACTATATGCTGTTAAGTTCGCAATGTTTTTTGGTAACAACTGTTCAATAAAATTAATCATTTACGATACTCTCTAATCGGATCGATACGGCTTTGCCATGGGCATCAAGTCCTTCAGCAGCAGCTAAAGGTAAAATGGCTTTGGCAAGTTCAGTTAAGCCACTTTTTGAAATAGTTTGTATGGTATAAGTACGATAGAAATCAAGTAGGTTTAAACTTGAATACACTTGGCTATAACCATAGGTCGGTAATACATGATTGGTGCCAGAAGCATAATCACCTGCCGATTCTGGAGTAAAGTCGCCAACAAATACTGAGCCTGCATTTTTAACTAAATCAAGGTAGGGCGTGGCATCACCAAGTTGTAAAATCAAGTGCTCTGGACCGTATTGGGCCGAAACCTCAAACGCTTGCTCAATTGAATCAACTAAAATGAACGACGAGTTTTCAAGCGCTGCACCAGCAATGTCTTTTCGGCTAAGGTTATTTAACTGTTTAGATAATGCAACCTGAGCGGCTTCAATGATATTGGCACTGTTTGTAACTAATACCACTTGCGAATCTTCACCGTGCTCTGCTTGAGAGAGTAAATCTGCCGCAATAAACTCAGGATTTGCACGTTCATCGGCAATAACTAACACTTCCGAAGGACCTGCTGGCATATCAATCGCAAGACCTGGGACTTGCTGCGCCACTAACTGTTTAGCCATAGTGACAAAACTATTTCCAGGGCCAAAGATTTTAAATACTTTAGGAACCGACTCTGTACCAAAGGCCATTGCAGCAATAGCCCCAGCGCCACCCGCTTCAACAATCGTTGTTATGCCACAAAGTTGTGCAGCATATAAAATAGCTGGATTAATTGTTTCACTGCCTTTTACTGGCGTTGCCAATACAATTGTTTGTGCCCCTGCAAGTTGTGCCAGCACCCCTTGCATTAAAACCGAAGAAGGTAGCGGGGCGCTTCCGCCTGGCACATAAATACCTACTGCAGCAATGGCTTGATATTTCAACTCACACACTACACCTGGCGTAGTTTCAATTTTTAACGCTTTGGGTTGCTGCGCCTGATGAAATTGCTTGATGTTGTTATAGGCAATATCAATCGCTGTTTTAAGCTCAGTTGTTAATAAACTTGATGCTTGCGCAATTTCAGCGTGTGGCACTAATAAACGGGCATTGCTGCGCTTATCAAACTGCTGAGCTAAATTCAGTAACGCTTTATCGCCTTGCTCTTTTACTTGCTCTAAAATAGCGGCAGTTGCTGTTTGAACCGATTGACTTTGTTTTACCGCAGGGCGCAATAACGCCTTTTGTTTCTCAATTGCGGTAGCCTCATTCCACAGGATCATTGAATTACTCCATCATTTTTTCAATTGGCATAACAAGAATCGAGCTTGCACCGAGTGCTTTGAGTGATTCCATTGTTTCCCAAAATAATGTTTCTGAGCTCACCATGTGCAGTGCGACTAATTCATCAGATGCAGCTAATGCAAGAACCGTCGGTTGACCTGTGCCTGGTAATAATGCGCATATTTCATTTAAACGAGATTTTGGCGCGTGTAGCATGATGTATTTACTTTCTTTGGCTTGTTTCACACCACGTAAACGCGGTAATAACTTGTTTATCAGAGACAGTTTTGCATCATCTTTTAAGGCGGGGTTTTGAATTAAACAGGCGTTAGACTCTAAAATTGTTTCACCTTGAATTAAACCGTTCGCTTCTAAGGTTGCACCAGTAGATACTAAGTCACAAATTGCATCCGCAAGACCTGCGCGAGGTGCCACTTCGACTGAACCAGTTAACATTACGACACTTGCAGAAATATTTTCACGCTTTAAATATTGGCTTAAAATTTCAGGGTAGGTTGTTGCAATGCGCTTACCTTGAAACCATTGCTTGTCTTTTGGGCCTAACTCTTGTGGCCAAGCAAGGGCAAGACGGCAATAACCAAAATCAAGTTGGGCTAATTTTGTAACTTCACTTGGCAATGATTGGCGTGCGCGGTCGGCTGATGCCTCAACTAATACGTTTTCACCTACAATACCTAAATCGCATACGCCATCCATAACAAGACCTGGGATATCATCGTCACGAACACGTAATACATCAATTGGCATGTTGGTTGAGTGTGCGATTAAACGTTGTTCACGAAGTTCAAGTTTAATGCCTAGTTGTTTCAGTAAGTCTTGGCAGTCTGTAGATAAACGGCCTGATTTTTGTATTGCGATGCGTAAGCGTGTTGAATCTGTCATTTTCTTTTTCCTAATTAGTAAAACTAAAAACCCCGAGGGGAGACCTCGGGGCGAAAATGAAAACTATTTAAATTCGCTAGAGGCTCCTTTTAAGGAATAACCCCTCAGCGAAAGACCTGAAAGGCTATTCCGATGAATGATGGTGATGATGAATAGTGTTCAGGTTAAAAATCATTGTTTAATGCTCTTGTTTATTTAATGTTGCTAGAGTGTTGAATACCCCTATAGAAAAACATGGATTTTTAAATCGTGCAATATAAAAGAGATGAAAACTTTAGAATATCTTATAACTGACGATAATATAGTTATGGCAACAAACAATAAAAGGATTTGAAATGGACGCGATTTTACCCTTTCTGCCCCGTATAGCACACATTACCCCATCAGAGCGACGTTCGATATATGTGGCAGGTGTGAAAGATGCAAAAATAAGAAAGATAAACAAAGAGTTAAAAAGGTTGGAAGAACAAAAGCTCAGTGGTGAAAAATCAGAGAAACCCACAGAGGATGAAGACGAGTCAGACTCTCATTTAGACATTTGGGTGTAATATACCTCATTTATTTGCGAGCTTAATGTAATCATTTTTTCAATAATTTAACTAGTCAGCTTCTGCTTGGTCACGTACCATATCGGTTCAAATTGCTGCTCCAAAGAAGTGAAGTCAAATCTACCTATGCCATTAATTTCAGATATTTTTAGTGCAACAGGACCGCTTGCATTACAAATCGATGGCTATCAGCCTCGCCAAGCTCAAATCGATATGGCTTTAGCTGTTGAAGAAACAATAAAAAAGCAGCAACAGTTGGTGGTTGAAGCAGGTACGGGTACAGGTAAAACATTTGCTTATTTGGCACCTGCTTTGCTGAGTGACAAAAAAGTGATTATTTCTACAGGTTCAAAAGCACTGCAAGAACAACTTTACCATCGCGATTTACCTAAGCTCTTAAAAGTTCTCACAATTGGAAAAAAAACCGCCCTTTTAAAAGGGCGAGCCAATTATTTATGTCCGTACCGTTTAAACCAACATGTCAGTCATGTACCGACAGATGATATTGATGTGATGCATGAGTTGGCAATGGTCGCTAAATTTGCAACGCAGACAAAAACTGGCGATATGGCAGATTGCATAGGCATTGAAGAAGATGCAAAAGTGTTACCTTATGTTACCTCTACTGCGGAAAACTGCTTGGGCAAAGAATGCCCTGAATTTGACAATTGTTATATTAAAAAAGCGCGATTAAAAGCGATTGATGCAGAGTTAGTGGTGGTAAACCACCATTTGTTTTTTGCCGATATGGCGGTAAAAGAGGGTGGTTTTGGTGAACTTATTCCCACTGCTAGTGCATATATTTTTGATGAAGCTCATCAGTTATCTGAAATTGCCAGCCAATATTTTGGTCAATCGGTCAGTACAAAATCGCTGTTTGATTTAATTAATGACTTAAGATTGGTTTATCGAACTGAGCTGTTTGATATGATCCAACTGGGTAAGTCACTTGATAAACTTCAAAGTAGTGTGGGTGATTTTCGATTACAGTTCCCACTTGAAAGTAGCCGAGGGGATTGGCGTGAAACCCATAAAAATGAAAATGTGAAGCGGGCTGTTGAACGTATTATTAATGACATCACATTTTTGTATCAAGTCACAAAGTTAGCGTTAGCGCGTAGTGATAACATTGCCCATTTGTTTGACCGGTGTGTGGAATTGCGAAAGCTACTCGATTTAATGTTTGATACCAAAGCTCATGGTTTTAGTTATTGGTATGAAACCACAAAACGTAATGTTACCTTTAATATCACTCCGTTAAATATTTCGGACAAGTTCGCTGCATTGATTGAAAAGTCTGATGCTGCCTGGGTGTTTACCTCTGCTACTTTATCGGTCAAGGATGATTTAACGCATTTTAATTTAGCGTTAGGGCTAAAGCCTTCAAAGAGCTTTATTGTCGAGAGCCCTTTTGATTACCATAATCAAGCGTTACTTTGTTTACCACGCTATTTACCTGAGGTGAATTCGCCTGATATGGCACATAGCCTAGTCAAAATAGCACTTAAGATGATTGCAGCCGCAAAAGGTCGCTGTTTTATTTTATTTACCAGTTATCGAATGATGAATTTAGTAGCTGAAGGACTCAGTAAACTCGTTCAATACCCTGTTTTTGTCCAAGGCCAAACCTCAAAACGTATTTTACTTGAGAAATACATTCGTCACGGTAATGCAATTTTGCTTGGTACTGCATCATTTTGGGAAGGGGTTGATGTACGTGGCAGTAGCTTAAGCTGCGTAATTATTGATAAACTGCCTTTTGTGGCACCTGATGACCCGTTATTACAAGCTAAAATGCAAGATTGTAAAATGCAAGGGGGTGATCCTTTTGCGTTAATCCAACTACCACAAGCCGTTATAACTTTAAAGCAAGGTGTTGGGCGATTAATTCGCGATCAGAATGATAAAGGCGTACTCGTTATTTGTGATAACCGCCTAGTCACTCGCCAATATGGTGGGTTATTTTTAGCCAGTTTACCTGCGATGCAACGTACTCGAGACTTAGACAGAGCAGCCGATTTTTTAACTTTGATAGAATAATATGAGCCAAATAATTTTAGCCTTTGATGCATCAACTGAAGCATTATCTATAGCATTAAAGCATGAAACAATTTCAAACCATTTTGAAGTTTGTCCGCAAGAGCACAGTCAAAAAATATTACCAACCATTGAGCAGGTTCTTGCTCAAGGAAATTGTGAACTAGCAGCCCTTGATTTGATAGCCTTTGGCCAAGGACCCGGTAGTTTTACAGGGGTCAGAATTGGTGTGTCGATTGCCCAAGGTCTTGCTTATGCAGCGAATTTACCTGTGGTGGGTGTGTCAACTCTTCAAATCATGGCGCAAGAAGCGATAGCAAAACATCACTGTGATGATGTTTTTGTTGCCATTGATGCCAGAATGAGTGAAATTTATTTTGCTCATTATCAAAAAAATGCGGATGGCCTTGCTCAATTAGTGGGAGAGGAAATGGTGATACACCCTGAAAAAGTGTCATTACCCTTATGCTCAGCTGTTGCAGTCGGCACGGGGTGGCAAACTTATCCCGACTCAGTAGCAAGAGACAACATCTCTGTTGACTCGACAATCATCTTACCTAATAGCTTGTACATGTTGCCCTTAGCAGAGGCAAAGTTTAATGCTGGTGAAGCAACCGATGCAGCTAATGCTCAACCAGTTTATGTTCGCGATACTGTCACTTGGCAAAAACTACCAGGACGTGAATAAGTTATATTAAGTTTGGCTTATATTTACAAATTGATTGGCTCATTTATACTTCGGTAATCTACATTGGTTTATGAATCGACGATGGCTGTAACACTTTTATCAACAACGGATGGTGGACGACTTTACAGTGTAACGTCGGGCAAATCTGCTTTTGTTAAAAAACAGCCTGAACACACTTTAGAAGCAAAATCACCGTCAGCTTCTTATATTCGAAATGATGTTAATGCATTAGCGGGTCTTGCCCGCGATAACCCATTTGCTAGCTCAGTTTCTTCGACGATTTACGACAAGCCCGATCATAAAGCGAGTTTAGCAATTTCGGCTTATAAAAGTTTTGCTAATATGCAACGACGAGAAGAAGTACAGCAGCTTGTTGGTGTAGATATTTTTGTTTAACTAAGCGAATCTATTAAAGCTAATTAGGCATTGTTGTAGGTGAATATAACAATTTCAGCCGAATTATTATTTAAACTGCACGTTTACTCGCTTAAAAAAGGGAAGCCTCGCTTCCCTTATGAACCAAAATTCAGTTTTATTATTTACTGCTTAATATATTCAATCATTTTTGCAGCAATATCAGTATTGTTTAAATGACCTCTAAACGCTTCAGAACCTTGCCCATAAGCAAATACTTGAACATCAATAGCTGTGTGACCACCTGTTGTCCAGCCGGTATAGCTTTTAGAATTAATAATTGCTTTAACAGCATCAAATAATGCATCTTTACCTTGTTCTTTTGCTTGAGAAAGAGCTTGCAGTTGCGTTTTATCAATCGGCCATGAAACGTATTTTTGCCACGTTGCGTTAATATCTTGGTGTTTTAATATTTTTTTTGCGAGACGTTCAGCGGTTACTTTGACCCCTTTGATGACCTCAGTATCCCATTTATACTCGCCATTTGCACCAAGTGTAAGTCCACCTGTAGAGTGATCTGCCGTGATAACTAGTAAGGTATCAGGATGTTTATCAACATAGTTTTTTGCTGCTTGAATTGAATGAGCGAAATCATCCATTTCACCCATTGCACATCGAATGTCATTGGCGTGTCCACACCAATCGATTTGACTGCCTTCAATCATGACAAAAAAACCATCTTTATTTTGTTTTTCAAGCAGTGATAACGCTTTATTTGTCATTTGAGTAAGGCGATCGGGTGTTGAATCAATCGCAAAATCCATTCCTATTTTAGCAAATAACCCAAGAGCTGGGATTGAGGTAATGGAATTAATTGAAGATAAATCATCACTGTACTGATAACCTGACTGGATGAATTCAGCCACTAAATCACGATCGTTACGTTTGAAATAGTCAGTACCACCGCCTAACAGTAAATCAACAGGTAGGCGACCATTAATTTTGTTATCTATGTAGTCATTTGCGATTTCGTTGTAGTTTTTACGATGAACATTGTGTGCAGCAAAGCTTGCAGGTGTGGCATGGTTAATTTGAGATGTTGCAACAAGAGCTGTCAACATGCCGCGTTTTTTTGCGATTTCTAGCATGGTTTCAAGCGGTTTTTTTGCCGTATCGACAGCAATAGCACCATTGTAACTTTTATGGCCTGTACTTAGGGCTGTCGCACCTGCAGCGCTATCGGTAACATAAGTATGATCATCAGGAAAAGTACGTGCCATACCGGTCAAAATAGAATCGAATACGGTTGTCTCGACGTCTTTTGTTGTTAGGTCATCGGAGTAATAGCGATAAGCAGTGGTATAGGCTGGGCCCATACCGTCACCAATCATGTAAATAATATTTTTTGGCGCACTGGCATAAACGGATGATGAAAGTAAACCTAATGCGGTTAGGGTAAATATTTTTTTCATAGTATGTTCTTATTGTCTGGGAAGCTTTATTTTACGTGCATCATTGTATAATAAAAACAAATTTATGTGCGTAACCGTTAGATAACAGTAACCAATTGTAAGTGAGAAAACTGTGACGTTCGATTCAATAATTGTAAAAAGCAATGATTTAACTTTACGCGGTATTAAGCATGGAGACAAAACTCAGCAAACAATTTTAGCACTGCATGGCTGGCAAGA
Source organism: Pseudoalteromonas tunicata (assembly GCF_002310815.1). Taxonomy (NCBI): domain Bacteria; kingdom Pseudomonadati; phylum Pseudomonadota; class Gammaproteobacteria; order Alteromonadales; family Pseudoalteromonadaceae; genus Pseudoalteromonas; species Pseudoalteromonas tunicata. The sequence goes on from NZ_CP011033.1 coordinate 873,586, forward strand.
TAATTGCCATAGTTTTATTCCTTTATTTAATTTTTTAACTGAATATCAATGTTATGCTTTTGATTTTCCTGGGCATGGACTCTCTGACTGGCGCCATTCGTCAGCACATTATTATTTAACTGAATATGTTGATGATGTGCTAAACATGATCAAAAACGAAATTAAAGAACCTATTCATTTGGTCGGGCATTCAATGGGGGCAATGGTCGCGACATTATTTACGGCATGCTTTCCTGAAAAAGTGAAAAGCCTAACGTTGATCGACGGTATTGGATTTGTGACCACCGCGGCAAATAAATCATCACAACAGCTACGCCAAGCGCTCGAAAATCGTTCTCGACTTCATAATAAACCAGCTAAAATTTTTCAAGATTTAGAATCATTAATTCTGATGAGAATGCAGGTTTCTGATTTAAATAAAGAAAACAGTGAATTAATTATGCAGAGAAATTGTATTCCTATTAATAATGGCGTAAAACTATCCATTGACCCAAAACTGAAACTTGCATCTGCATTTCGTTTTTGTGATGAGCAAGCCCATGAAATTTGTAAGAGTATTCCACATAATGTGCATGTAGTACTTGCCAGCTCCAATAGTGCTGGTTTTAGTGAAAAATATGCAGAGTATGTGAAGGATTTTAACGCAATTACCCGCTATGATTTAGACGGTTGCCATCATTGTCATATGGAGCAACCACAACGGCTTGCCGCCATTTTGCGTCAGATTGTCGCTTTGGCAAGTTGAGGGAATTGTATGTTAAGAATAAATGTGTGATTATATGCGGCCATTTAGAGTAATTACTCAATTGTTAAATCGCCTTAGTTAAATTAAGGTAACTATAATGAATAAAAATAAGAGGAGCTAACGGTGGATAAAATCTGGCTAAACAGGTTTCCAGAAGGCATGCCTGAAGAAATAGATCCAAGACACTACAACTCCCTGCTAGACCTATTTGAAATAAGTTTTGCGGAGTATGCCCAATTACCAGCATTTTCTAACATGGGTAGGGCGTTGAGCTATCAAGAGCTAGACGTTGCAACTAAAAAGTTTGCTGCGTATTTACAACATGATTTAGGTCTTAAAAAAGGTGATAAAGTGGCTGTTATGATGCCTAATCTATTGCAAACTCCAATTGCAATTTTAGGTATTTTACGAGCCGGCTGTACGGTTGTGAACGTCAATCCTCTGTACACAGCGCGTGAGCTTGAACATCAGCTTAATGACTCAGAAACTACCGCTATTGTTATTTTAGCCAATTTTGCCCATACACTTGAAGAAGTGCTTGGCAAAACGGGTGTGAAACACATAATCCTAAGTGAAATTGGTGATATGTGTGGCGGGCTGAAAAAACACCTAGTGAATTTTGTTGTTAAACATATTAAAAAAATGGTACCTGCTTTTTCATTACCAAATGTAATTCCATATGCACGTTTGATGGCTGATGCTGATGCGAAGCATTATTCACGACCAGAGCTTACTCATTTAGATTTAGCCTTTTTACAATATACCGGTGGTACAACGGGTGTTTCTAAAGGCGCAATGTTAAGTCATGGCAATATGGTTGCTAATCTTGAACAAGTATCAGGCTGTTTAGATACTGTACTTGATCGCGGTAAAGAAATTGTAGTCACTGCGTTACCGCTTTATCATATTTTTGCGTTAACGGCTAACTGCTTAACCTTCATGAAATATGGTGGTTTAAATTTATTAATCACAAATCCTCGTGATATGAAAGGCTTTGTAAAAGAGCTAAGTAATAACCGTTTTACTGCAATCACAGGTGTGAATACGCTTTTTAACGGATTGCTTAATACTCCAGGTTTTGATGAACTTGATTTTTCGAACCTAAAGTTATCTTTAGGTGGTGGTATGGCTGTGCAGCGTCCTGTTGCTGAGCGCTGGCAAGAAGTAACTAAAACACGTTTAGTTGAAGGCTACGGTTTAACCGAATGTGCGCCACTTGTTACTATCAGCCCGTACGATTTAGCTGGTTATAATGGCTCAATTGGTTTACCAGCACCTAGCACTGATATTAAAATTATGGGTGAAGATGGCCAAGAAGTTGCAAAAGGTGAAGCGGGTGAGCTTTGGGTTAAAGGCCCACAAGTAATGCTTGGTTATTACAAACGACCAGAAGCGACAGCTGAATGTATGCATGATGGTTGGTTTGCAACTGGCGACATTGCGACCTACGATGATGAAGGGTTCTTTTATATCGTCGATCGTAAAAAAGATATGATCATTGTCTCTGGTTTTAATGTATTTCCAAATGAAATCGAAGAAGTATGCATGATGAATTCAGGCGTGCTTGAAGTGGCAGCAATTGGTGTACCTCATGAGGTCAGTGGTGAACAAGTTAAGATTTTTGTTGTTAAAAAAGACCCTTCTTTAACAGAAAAAGATATAATAGCTCATTGTCGTAAGAATCTAACTAACTACAAGGTCCCTAAATTCGTTGAATTTAGAGAGGAACTTCCTAAGACTAATGTAGGTAAAATTTTAAGGCGCGCCTTAAAAGAAGCAAGTTAAGAAAAGCCGGCTCAGCCGGCTTTTTTATTAAAGGGGCTCACACTTGCACTATCAATATATCCAAGAACAATCACAACTTGATGAATTTTTACAAGCCATTTCGACTCAATCAGTATTAGCAATTGATACTGAGTTTATGCGCAGACGTACACTTTATCCTGAAATAGCCCTTATCCAAGTGTTTGATGGTCAACACTTAGGTTTAATCGATCCATGTTGCGATCTCGATTTAAGCCGTTTTTGGCAGATTATGTCTGATGCTGCAATTCTGAAAGTACTACATTCTCCCTCTGAAGATGTTGAAGTATTTTTAAAGCATGGCTGTATTCCAAGTCCAATTTTTGATACTCAATTTGCTCTAAGTTTGCTCGGTGGTGCCAATTGTCTAGGGTTTGCCATTATGGTTGAGCGTTTCTTAGGCTTAACCATTGATAAAAGTGAATCAAGAACAAATTGGTTGCAACGACCACTCAGCGCTAGCCAACTCGAATATGCGGCAGGGGATGTATTTTATCTGCTACCTTGTTTTGAAAAAATTCGCGCTGAAATTGAAGCTCTTGGATTTATGAATATCGTTATTGGTGAAGGTGATTTACTCGTTACCAAACGCGCTTATCAAACACCTGATGAAATGCTTCATATTGATATCAATAACTCTTGGCAGCTGCAGCCTGCTCAATTGGCCGTACTGAATCAATTGGCTGTTTGGCGACGCGATAAAGCAAGAGAAAAAAACTTAGCGCTTGGTTTTATTTTAAAAGAGCCAACTCTTTTTGAAATCGCCAGACGCCAACCGCAGTCAATGAATCAATTACGAACAATTGCGGGCATTGAACCGATGGAAATCAATAAATCGGGTAAGCAAATTTTACAGTGTGTTGAAGCTGGTTTAGCTGCACCAGTTGAAACACATCCTTTGAAGGTAACGCGTTTAATTGATTATCCTGACTATAAAAAGTCAGCTAAGTTAATCAAACAAAAGATCACTAAAGTAGCAGAAAAGGTCGGTGTACCAGTTGATGTGTTTGCAAGCAAAAAACAGATCAATCAATTGTTGAGTTGGCATTGGAAACTTAACGAACAAAATCGCTCGCACGTTTTGATACCAGATTTGATGACTGGCTGGCGAAGTGAATTACTGGGTGAAACTTTAAAAGAGTGGCACGACTAGTGATGATTAAAAAGGGTTGCTAGTAGCAACCCTTTTTAAATTAACGCCGATTATCGTCAGGAAGTGTTACATTCAATTCTAAAACTGATAAGTCATCTTCATTTTGCTCAAACTGTACCTGTACTTGATCAGCACTAATGTGAACATATTTGCGGATCACATCAAGGATATCTTGCTTTAATTGTGGTAAATAATCAGGTGTACCACGTTGCGAACGTTCATGTGCAACTATGATTTGTAACCTTTCTTTAGCTACCGATGCAGTTGCTTTTTTAGGTGAACGAAAATAGTCAAGTAATGCCACATTATCCTCCGAAAATCCGTTTAAAGATGCCTTTTTTCTCAACATTTAGAAAGCGGAAATCAACTTTTTCGCCCAACAGACGATTAATTGCATCTTGGTATGCTTGGCCTGCATCCGATTGAGTATCTAAAATAACAGGCTGACCTGAGTTAGAGGCATTAAGTACTGCCTGAGATTCAGGAATAACACCTAACAAGTCGATTGCAAGAATGTCTTGAACATCTTCAACCGATAGCATTTCGCCTTTCTCGACACGTTCTGGATTGTAACGCGTTAACAATAAATGTTCTTTAATGTTCTCACGACCTTCTTCAGCACGCTTTGATTTACTTTGTAATATACCAAGAATACGGTCTGAATCTCGCACCGATGATACTTCTGGATTTGTTGTTACAATCGCTTCATCTGCAAAATATAAGGCCATCATGGCACCGGCTTCAATACCTGCAGGTGAATCACACACAATAAAATCGAATGTTTCTTTTAATTCGTTTAAGACGCGCTCGACACCTTCTTTTGTTAAAGCATCTTTATCACGGGTTTGTGATGCCGGTAACAAAAAGAGTTTATCGACACGTTTATCTTTAATTAACGCTTGGTTTAAGTTGGCTTCATGATTAATTACATTAACAAAATCATAAACAACACGGCGCTCACAACCCATGATTAAGTCGAGATTACGTAGTCCGATATCGAAATCGATAATAACCGTTTTATACCCTTTAAGTGCCAGGCCAGTGCCAATTGCTGCACTTGATGTAGTTTTGCCTACACCGCCTTTACCTGAAGTAACGACAATAACTTTTGCCATGAATGTTATCCTTTAACCAATGCGGTAATTTCTAATGATTCTTGTTTTAATTGCACACAGGCTGGTTGACCCCAAAATTCACCTTGGAGTGATTCACTTAACCAGTAATTTCCATTGACTGAAACCAATTCTGCCTCTAACTTTTGGCAAAATATTTGCGCGTCACTGTATCCTTGTGCGCCAGCAATTGCTCGGCCTCTCAGAGGGCCATAAATATGCACGTTACCATCAGCAATAACTTCAGCTCCGTGACTAACTGCACCGTGTACAATTAAGTCACGGTTTTTTGCATAAACTTGTTGACCACCTCGCACAGTGCCATTGATGACTTGCGGAGGAAGATACACTTCTTTTTCAATGACCGTGGTATTGGTCTGAACTTTGGCAGCAGGTTTAGTATCTTGCGAATAATTAAGTACAGATAACATTTGCTCTTTTGCTGCTGTATTTTGACTTTCAGTGCCATTACAGACACCAACAGGGTTGAGTTTTAAATCAATTAAGACTTGTTTAAGCTTGATAAAATCAATTTGTTGTTCAGCAACCGATTGCAGATTAATAACGATCGGGGCACCATAAAAAAATTTAGGTGCTTGAGAAATTTTCTCATCAAGTTGCTTTGCTAGCATCTGAATATCATTTTGATAAACATGAAGCACTGAAAGCGTAAATAGATTGCCTTTTAATTCGAATATTTGTTCTGACATAGCTGCTCTATTGGATTGCGTACCTGTTATTATATTTTTTCAAAAACACTCGGCTTGGCCGCAAAATCTCTCACTTTTTAATTCTTCCATGTTATAGTGTGAATCACCCATAAGCAAGACGAAAAGGCTATCAATGTTAGCTGCTGTATATAAAAGTAGTAAAAAAGCCGACACTTATCTATATGTAGAACGTCGCGACGATTTTTCAAGTATTCCAGAGCCTTTAATGGCAACTTTTGGCAAACCTCAGTTTGTAATGTTAATTAACATGCGCGATAGAAAAGTACTAGGTGGTGCCGATATTGAAAAAGTGCGCAATCAACTTGCACAGCAAGGTTTTTATTTGCAAATTCCACCACCAAATGAGAACTTATTAGAACAGTTACGAAATCAAAACGGAGCAAATAGTTTGTGATGAAAAAAATTGCGTTAGTCGTTTTTAGTGCTGCAGGTTTATGTTTGACAAGTGCAGTTCACGCAACAGAACAACATGATAAGTTTAATCATTATGTTGCTGCATTAAAGCAAGAAGCAGCATTAAAAGGTTACAGTAATGATTTAATTGAACAGGCTTTTGCGACAGTTCAATTTAAAGAGAAAGTGATCAGTGCTGATAAAAATCAACCTGAAGTAAAAGAAACCCTTGAAACTTATTTACCCAAACGTGTTCCGCAGTGGAAAATTGATAAAGCAAGACGCTTATACCAAGAAAATAAACCACTCCTTGATGACATCGCAAAAGAATATGGCGTTCAAGCACGTTTTATTGTTGCGCTTTGGGGACTTGAAAGTAACTTTGGTAAAATTCAAGGCAGCTTCCCTGTCGTTTCTTCTCTGGTAACACTTGCATTTGACGGTCGCCGAGAGGAAATGTATAAAAACCAACTTTGGGCTGCACTTGATATTTTAAAAGATGGTCATATCGATATTGATCACTTTAAAGGGTCTTGGGCCGGCGCTATGGGGCAAACTCAATTTATGCCAACTTCTTTTGTTGCTTATGCAGTTGATTACGATAAAGATGGCAAAAAAGACATTTGGCAAAATCAAAAAGATGCGTTTGCTTCGATAGCAAACTACTTAAAACAGGCTGGCTGGAATAACAATTTAACTTGGGGTCGTCAGGTAAAACTACCAACAGACTTTAATTCTGACTACTTTATCAAACGTGGCACTAAGTCACGTAAAGAATGGTTAGAACAATGGCAAGCATCGCAGCGAGATTTAAAAGCATGGAATGAACTTGGTTTACGCCGTGCTGATGGATCTCCTTTACCCGACGTACCTTTAACCGCAGCATTAGTGATGCCCGATGATGCAAAAGGTCGCGTTTATTTAGCATACGATAATTACAAAGCATTAATGCATTGGAATCGATCATATTATTTTGCTACCTCAGTTGGTTATCTCTCTGACAGAATTGCTTATCCAAAAATCTAACCTTTTTTAGGTTTGAACTTTGCGCCCCATCAGGCTTTGGGCTAGAATGCCCGCCTTATTGGGGCGATGTAGAGACTTAAAAATGTTAGAGGCGAATTTTTGGCAGCACAAAACGCTAGACCAAATGGATCAAAACGAGTGGGAAGCGATTTGTGATGGCTGCGGTAAATGTTGTTTAAATTCATTTATTGATAGTGATGATGACGATGATTTTGCACCTACAGACGTATTACGCGACGGTGAGGAGCTTATTTTCACCAATATTGCTTGCCAATACCTTGATGCACATGCGTGCCAATGTACAGATTATGCCAATCGTCAAACGTTAGTCCCTAGCTGCGTTAAACTGACCAAAGAAAACCTCAAAGATATCTTCTTTATGCCACAAAGCTGTAGCTATCGTCGTATGCACGAAGGCCGAGGCTTAGCATCTTGGCACCCACTTCGCCATGATGGCGACAAAACTGCGATGCACCAAGCGGGTATTAGTGTTCAAGATAAGGTTGTGAAAGATAACGAAGTTGATTTAGATGACTTTCAAGATTACATCGCCACTTGGCCCACTTTAGATAAAGATTAATGGTTTTTATGTTGAAAAATATCTCTGCGAGCATCGGCTTGGTTAATCCTAAAAGCCCAACAAATGTAGGTGCAGTTATGCGCGCAGCAGGTTGTTATGACGTAGATTCGGTGTTCTATTCGGGAGTGCGCTTCGATCGTGCGCGTAAATTTGCTACTGATACTAAAAACGTATCTGAGCATATTCCGTTAATTGGCATAGCTGATCTTAAGCAAGCTGTACCTGAGGGCGCCAAAGTAATCGCGGTTGAACTGATTGAAGGCGCAACTGCGCTAACACGTTACCAACATCCAGATAATGCGTTTTATGTGTTTGGCCCTGAAGATGGATCATTAGGCAAAGACATTCTGAAGTGGTGTGATGATGTGGTGTATATTCCGACTATAGGTTGTATGAACCTTGCAGCGACCGTTAATGTTGTTTTATATGATCGGTTAGCAAAATCGCCTTATACCATCGAAGGTGATGAACTTATTCGCAAAAGTCGCGATGCCAATAACAAAGTAAACTTAAAAGATATAAAGTAATACTCTGTTGTTTTGACACAATTAAAATGGGCTGAGACTTTAGCCCATTTTAGTGTTTTTTTAGTTAAGATCTTGTGCTGTTGGTAATGCAGTAAAAGAACCAAAGCGAGTCACCGTGATGGCCGCGCACTGTGCGCCAAAGGCAATGCTTGGCAAATAATCATTTAACTGAGCGCCGTCAATGGCTATCTGCCTTTTTACTAAATCAAATAATACTCCTGCAATAAACGAATCACCTGCTGCGGTAGTATCTGAAGCAGGCATAGGTTTTATTGCGACTTCTGACATTTGATTGTCGGTATAAACCGAAATTGGTTTTGCCCCATTAGTAACAATGACCAGCTTCACGCCTTGCTCAAAACATCGAGCAATAGTCTGTTCTAGGGTTGAAGGTTTATTGCTGTTATTACAAAGAAACTCAAGTTCTTCTTGGGCGAATTTAACGATATCCGCATTACCAATGATGTGCCAAATACGCTCCGCAGTATAGCGGGTACTAGGCCAAAGATTGAGCCTTAAATTTATATCAAAGCTAATGGTTAATCCTGCATTTTTCGCCATTTTTACACCAGCTAACGAGGCGTGATAGATGCTTTTTTCCGTCAAACTATTGCTGCACAAGTGAAAGACTTTAGCTTGCTTAAAAAGCTCTGGACTAAAGTCTGTATTACGAAAAAGTAAATCAGCCGCAGGAGGACGATAAAAGCTAAATGTGCGTTCACCTTGCTCATCTAAAGAGACAAAGGCCAAAGCCGTTTTAGCAACTGAAGTTACTTTTACCCATTGAGTATTTACCCCATAGCATTGAAGCTGCTCAAGTAGGAAATGGCCGAACATGTCATTGCCGACCATACCACAAAAAAAACTTTCACCTTGAAGTTTACTTATTGCAACAGCCACATTGGCAGGCGCGCCACCTGCATATTTAGTAAATGATTCAGGTATTTTACCATCAGACAAGAAATCAATTAAGACTTCGCCAAAACAGATCACACTCATTTTTGTGCTCCTTTTAACCTTAATGCCCTTATCACCTCATAACATGCACCCATGGTATGATAATCAGTTTTACCTGCTGGACTTTTTTCATCACTATAAGGCTGGTTATTGTTTCTCAAAATACGAAACCATGCCCCATGTTGATGATCAATCATATGTTGCCACGAGTATTGCCAAATTTTATCATACCATTGCCAGTATTCTGCTTTGCCGGTTTCTATTGCAAGTAATGCTGCTGCGGCAAAAGACTCAGCTTGCACCCAAAAATATTTGTCTGAATCACAAATTGTTTTATCTGGTCCAAAACCGTAGCAAATCCCACCATATTGATGATCCCAAGCATTAGTGAGTGCGCTGTTAAAGAGTTCTTGTGCTCGATCAACTAACCATGGTTGGGGTTTATGGCGGTTGAGGATCAACAAGAGTTTTGTCCACTCAGTCAAATGCCCAGGCTGAAATCCCCAAGGTCTAAATAAATGTTTTGGGTTATCTCGGTTATACTCCCAATCAATCTGCCAGTTTTGATCATAATGCTCCCAAATCAATCCATTGGCTTGGCTGGCTTGAACTTGCGTAATGCTATGGGCTAAGGTGTTAGCTCGCTCTAAATAGCGAAGATTATTTGTTGCTTCAAAACACATTAATAATGCTTCACACATATGCATGTTTGCATTTTGTCCGCGATAAGTACTCACTGTTGCAAAGTCAGCGCTTATTTCATCGCGATATAAGTTAAATTCTGGTTGCCAAAAGTATGTTTCAAGTAAATCCCACGTTGTGCAAAGTTCATTATCTGCATGGCTTAATCCCGCTTTAATCGCCATCGCATTAGCCAATAAAATAAATGCTAAGCCATAACAATGGTTGGTACTATCTTGACTATTTTTATCTTCAAGTAACCACGCATAGCCTTGGTTTTGTTTATGTACTTGATTGATAAAATCCAAACCATGCTGGATAAGAGGTAAGTAACTAGATTGTTTAAACTCGAGATATGCCATTGCATAGTTAAAAACAAATCGAGTACTTGATACTAAGTGCCGAGTTTGATGATTATAAATTTTGCCATCATCTTTAAAAAAATGAAAAAAACCGCCTTGTGGATCAATACATCTAGGATGATAAAAGGCCATTGTTGCTTCAATGTGGTTACTTAAAAATTCAATTGATCTGAAATCTTGCATTTGTTAGGTCTCTTTTTCTTATTGTTAGTACTGTAACTTAGTTTAAATGCTTTTGGAACGCTCCAATAAATTTATTGTGATCTTCACTACAGGCTGTGTACAATCAGATAAAATCGTTAATGGAGCGTTAAATGTGAGTGAAGTGAATTTAGGTCAGTCTTATACAGCGACTGATCACAATAATAAAAATTATCTATTACCCTTAACAGCTATGACAACTTTGTTTTTTTTATGGGGTTTTATAACGGTACTCAATGATGTACTGATCCCGCGTTTAAAAGATGTGTTTGATCTTAGTTATACCGAAGCTATGTTGATCCAATTTTGCTTTTTTGGTGCTTATTTTATCGTATCACTCCCAGCTGGGATGTTAGTCCGTAAAATTGGTTACCGAAAAGGGGTGATAGCTGGGTTATGCATTGCTGCGGTTGGCTGTTGTTTATTCTACCCAGCAGCACTTATGCATGCATACTGGCTATTTTTAGGTGCGTTATTTATTTTAGCCAGTGGCATTACTGTACTTCAAGTTTCGGCAAATCCGTATGTTGCTGCACTTGGCCCTGTTGAAACAGCATCAAGTCGATTGAACCTCGCTCAAGCACTAAACTCATTAGGCACAACAATTGGTCCAATGGTTGGTGCTGCATTATTTTTTGGGACCGCAGGTGCACTAGTCGATGAAGCCGCGCGTGCAGATTCAGTTAAGATTCCATATTTGTTAATAGCAGGTGCGTTACTAACAATTGCAATTGTATTTGCATTTTTAAAATTACCTGAATTACATCAGCATCATAGTGATGAAAATAGTTCAGAGATAGAAAAGCCGCTGATCAATGCTCGCCACTTAGTGATGGGGGTATTAGCTATATTTTGTTATGTCGGCGCCGAAGTTTCAATCGGTAGTTTTTTAGTTAATTACTTTGGTGAAACCCATATCGCGGGTCTTGAAGAACATCAAGCGGCAAAACTGATCAGTTATTATTGGGGTGGTGCTATGGTTGGTCGTTTTGTCGGGGCTGCGGTAATGCGTCATGTCGCACCATGGAAAGTTTTATTTTTTAACTCTGTGATGGTAATTAGCTTGTTACTGGTCACGATCAATAGTAGCGGTTCTATTGCAATGTATTCAGTTCTTGCTATAGGTTTATTCAATTCGATTATGTTTCCTACTATTTTTACACTTTCAATAGAAGGCTTAGGTGCTCAAACTTCTAAAGGCTCTGGCTGGTTGTGTCTTGCCATTGTCGGTGGGGCAATAGTACCGGTTCTCCAAGGTGTAATTGCTGATGCGGCTAATATTCAAATCAGTTTCTTAATTCCGGCGCTGTGTTACGTGTTTATTTTATGGTTTGCATTTAATGTAACAAAACTAAAACAAGTATGGGAAAAGAGTTAATTCGATAATCATTTTTTAGTGATTATTACTATAAGCGCCTTAGGGCGCTTTTTTTATCATTGTAAAAGTCTTAGGTGATTCTCCTTTTACTTATCTGCTTGTTTTAAAAGATTAATATATCTCAACGTTTTATTTTAGATAATTTGTAGCTTAGCTATTGAATACGTATTCATAAAAAAGGTATAGTTCAATTGCTTGGAACGATCCAATTAATAGGTAGAAAATGAAAAAAATAGTACTACTTACCCTAATCTCGGGTGTAGCAATGAGTTTTAACCTCTTTGCTACAACTCAAAAACTTTTAGCTAAAAAAGAACAGGTCACCAATCTTCAGTGGGTTGATCCTTTCATTGGAACTGGTGGTGATGGCCACACATTCCCAGGTGCTGTGGTGCCGTTTGGTATGATGCAATTGAGCCCAGACACAGATACTGTAATGCGAGGTGTTGATCCTCAGCCTGAAATCTACAAGCGATGTGCTGGTTATCATTATGATGACCATACTATTGTTGGTTTTTCTCATACCCATTTTAGCGGTACAGGTCACTCTGATTTAGGCGATTTATTGATAATGCCTATGGTTGATCAAGTGCTAATTGAGCCGGGAACGGCAGCCGACCCTGATTCAGGTTACCGCTCGCGCTTTTCTCATGATCAAGAGTGGGCAAGTCCTGGGTATTACGGGGTAGAATTACTTGACAGTAATATCAAAGCAGAACTGACGACCACAGAGCGCGCTGGTATGCACCAGTACACTTTTAGAAAAGGCGAAGAAGCGCACATTATTCTCGATTTAACCACCGCCATTTATAATTTTGAAAATAAAGTTATTTGGAGTGATATCCGTAAAATTAACGATCATACGCTTGTTGCCTATCGCGCTACAAACGGCTGGGCTAATAACCGTCAAATGTATTTTGCAATTGAGTTTTCACAACCAATCGATAGCTATGAGTTTATAAATCTTGATGATAACCGTTACCGTTGTATGGGATGTTTAGGCAAAGAAAAACATTCCACTATTGAAAACAAACAGGTGAAAGAAGCTGCAGGTAAAGCGATTAAGTTTGTGGCCAGTTTTAACAATCCAACCGCAAAACCTATTAAAGTGAAGGTTGCATTATCAGCGGTCAGTAAATCGAATGCGCTTGAAAATTTAAAAGCAGAAATTCCCGATTGGAACTTTGCTCACGTTCGCAAACAAGCTGAGCAAAAATGGGATGGCTACTTAAGTAAATTTGAAGCGCAAGGCACAACTGCTCAAAAGCGTCAGTTCTATACTTCTTTATACCATGCACTACAAGCGCCATCGATTTATCAAGACGTGAATGGTGAATATCGCGGAATTGATGGCGAAATACATCAAGGAAAAGATCACATCCATTATACCTTGTTTTCTCTTTGGGATACCTATCGTGCGCTCCACCCACTACTGACTTATATTGCTCCTGATCGCGTTGGTGACATGGTTCAATCTATGCTTGATCACTACCAACAAAGTTACGATAAAATGCTGCCAATTTGGTCGTTTCATGGTCATGAAACGTGGACCATGATAGGTTACCATGCTGTGTCTGTAATCGCAGACGCCTACCTCAAAGGGATTCGAAACTTTGATACTAAACTAGCCCTAGAAGCTGTTTTGGCTACATCTAATAGCCCAATTTATGATGCTATCAATGAATATAAAGAATTTGGTTATGTACCAATGGATGTATTGCCTGAATCGGTATCAATAACGTTAGAGTATGCCTATGATGATTTTACCATAGCCCGTTTGCTAGAGGCGATGGGTAAACCAAATGATGCCAAAGCCTATTTCCAACGCGCTATGTCTTACAAAAATGTATTTGACCACAGTGTCGGTTACATGCGAGGTCGTGACAGCAAAGGCAATTGGGATCCTGAATTTAACCCTGAAGAAGCCAAATACATGGGCCCTTTCACCGAGGGTAATTCCAATCAATATACTTTCTATGTACCGCATGATGTGAAAGGTTTGATTGACTTAATTGGCGGCGATAAAAAGTTTGAGCAACGTCTAGATGCCTTATTTGATACTCATTTATCGGATGAAATGATCAAAGAGCATGAAGATATTGCGGGTTTAATCGGTAACTATGCTCATGGGAACGAGCCAAGCCATCATATCGCTTATTTATACAACTACGCTGGTAAACCTTGGCGTACTCAGGAGCGCATTCGTCAAATTATGGATACCTTGTCATCAGACAAACCTGATGGATTAGCGGGCAATGATGATGTTGGCCAGATGTCTGCTTGGTATATTTTTTCTGCAATGGGGTTTTATCCAGTAGCTCCTGGAGATTTAAGCTATGCCTTTGGTGCCCCACAATTGCCAAGCATTGCCCTGAACTTGTCTAATGGCAACGTATTTAAAGTAGAAGCTAATAAACTCAGTCATAGCAATAAATATATTAAGTCTGCAAAGTTAAATGGTCAGGTTCTTAAGCTGAGCTTTATTACTCATCAGCAGATCATGGCAGGTGGAACACTTTTATTTGAAATGAGTGATAAACCGAATAAACAATGGGGCGAAGCAAACGCAGACCGTCCTCCTTCATTGAGTAACTAACACATGCTTTTAAAATTAACTCTAAAATTATTATTAGTCAGCGGGCTTATGTTTGCATGTGTGAGCCATGCGCAAGCGCCATTAAGCGTTAAACCTATGTCATTTGAGTCAGATATAGCGTGGCTTGATTTTACTTTGCCTAATGTGCAAATTAAAACAGAAGGTGAAGTCAGTCACGAGATTTGGCAAGCACTGAATGTCCCGTTAATTAAGCAAATTTGCTTTAATGTCGCGAGGTTACTTTATCAACAGCAAGTTAATGCACCAAAGTTACCCAGCTTAGAGATTATTTTAAGCTCGTTTGATGGTGTTGCGTTTAAAGATGGTGACTTTAATGGCGCCACCATAAAAGTTAGTGTTGATTACCTTAATAAGTATGCCAAAAATAATGACAAACAAGCATTAGAGCAAGAGTTAGTCGGCATTTTATATCATGAAATTGCACATGCTTATCAACTTGACGATCACAACTATGGCGAAATAGGTCCGGTGATAGAAGGTATTGCTGACGTAGTGCGTATGCAAGCAGGTTATGTTGATTTCAGTCATCGCAAAGCTGGCGGTAATTTTGATAGCGGTTATAAAACGACCGCATTTTATTTAGATTGGCTGATAAAAAATAAACCCGAGGTAACGCTTTCAACTATTAATGCGCACCTTAATCCTCATGATGAAATAAAATGGTCTTGGCAAACATTTGCGTTATTAAACGAGTTAGATCTTAGCCAAAGTTGGCAGCTATACCAAAACAGTTTATAAAAATCCTACAAGAGTGCTTAGTGTTCTCTGTGATAAGCTAAACCGCCTTCGGGCGGTTTTTTTATGTCTCTAAATGATTAGTGCAATTCACTTATTTTATTGATGCCAGATGAGCTGCGTTGTGAATCGTTTCGTTAGGTTTTTAATGACCAATAACTTGTTGTGCATACAAGCAACACTATACTCAATACATTCCGATTAGTTACATGAAGGCATTGATCTTGATTCGTTTGTTTTGTTTAACGCTGTTACTCGTTACCCAACTCGCGTATTCCAAGCCTTTACGAGTAGTGACAGAAGATTTACCTCCATTTCAAGTTGTCGAAAATAATAAAGTGGTGGGGGGGACTTCGTATTTTTTAGTGAAACAAATTTTAGAGCGTGCAGGATTAAATACCACGATTGAAATTTTGCCATGGGCTCGGGCATATGAGACGGCACTGCATGATGAAAATGTATTAATTTTTACCTTAGTAAAGACGGTTGAAAGAGCCAATAATTTTCATTGGTTATACAAAATAGACAGTATCGGGTATTGTTATTACGGGCTCAAAGATAACGCTAGTTTAGTTACTTTGAATAAAGCAAAACTGCTCGATGTTACTGTCTCAGCAGTGCGTGGCAGTTTTGAAGCCAATCGTTTGGTCGCAAGTGGTTTTATTGAAAGCAAAAACCTAGTATTGACTGTGACATATAAAGAAGCGTGGGATTTAGTGCGTCTTGGGCGGGTTGACGTGACCTATGCCAGTGACTTTCATGCCAAGAATATCTTAAACCAAATTAATCCTTCAGAGCCGCAATTTGTTCAAATCTTAAAATCAGATGTGAAACAAAATTTATATTTAGCTGCTGGGAAAAATATTGCACCTGATTTATTAAGCAAATTACAAACAATTATTAAAACTATGCCAGAGCCCGATAGCAATCTTTAACTTATCTTATATAGAGGTTATTCAAATAGACCAAAATAGGGAAAGTGGTATTTATTTCGAGCTTATTATAATATTCTGAAATAACTGAATTTTATAATAAATAAGAATACCTTAAATGAGCTTACTCTCAATCCGCCCTGCAGTCGTCGATGACTCAAGTACTATTTTAAAATTTATTACTGAATTGGCTATTTATGAAAAAGCCGAGCACGAAGTGCTTGCAAATGAACAAACAATTAAAGAGACAATTTTTGCACCATCAGGTCATGTAAATGCATTGATCTGTGAATCAAATGGCACACCAATTGGGATGGCGATTTACTTTTTTAACTATTCTACTTGGCTTGCCAAACCTGGACTGTATTTAGAAGATTTGTATGTTACTGAGACTCAGCGTGGTCAAGGGGCAGGTAAATTATTACTTAAGCGCTTAGCACAAATTGCTCTAGAGCAAGGCTGTGGCCGATTTGAATGGAGTTGTTTAGATTGGAATACACCTGCCCGTGATTTTTACCACTCGATAGGGGCAGTAGCCCAAACGCAATGGATTGGTTATCGCATGGCAGGTAACACATTGCATCAATTTGCCAAAGACGATTAATTGGTGTGTGGCAATGGCATTTAAAGACTTTAAAAATTAAACAGCAGTAGTCCCTCAACGAAATATCTTTGAGGGATTTTTACGCTTATACAAAACAATTTAAATAGATGGTTTCATTTGCGTTACTTTTGGCGTTGTTTACACCAAATCTGCGCTAAGCAAGTTATTAATACTGCTACGGGCTTGTGCTAGGCCTTGTTCACGAATAGGCATGTTCAGTCCTTCTGCATAAATAAACGTTACATCATCCATGCCTAAAAAAGCTAAAACATCTTTTAAATACTGAGTTTGAGAGTCTTTTTCTGTACCAGCATATACGCCACCGCGACTTGCAACAACAATCACTTTTTTGTTGTTTATTAGGCCTTTTGGGCCTTGTTCAGTATATTCAAACGTGATCCCTGCACGTGCAATGCGGTCGATCCATGCTTTAAAATGTGAAGGTACGCCAAAGTTATACATTGGCAACGCAATAACGAGTGTTTGATGTTGTTCTAATTCGCTAATTAAATTATCAGAAAGTTCTGCTAACTGTATTTGCTCGCTTGTCCGCTCTTGAACGGGTATTTGCCAACTTTGCATTTCAGATGCTGTTAAATGAGGTAATTCGGTGGTTGTTAAATCCCGAACAGTAACCGCAATGTCGCTCGATTGTCCTATTTTGCTTATCAATTCTTGTGCAAGTAAATTTGATTGGCTTTGTGCACCGCTTAATGATGTTTGTATAAAAAGAATAGAATTCATGTTGAAACCCGAACTGTTATTAGTCATTGGTTTTAATTATTCATTCTTTTCTTTCTAGTTAAAATTAGTAAAAATAGCATGAATCATTCTATAAAAAAGATTGTTTAAATGACTCTACTCGCAGTAAAACATTCTCAATAATCGAATGAATAGTCAGTTTATTACTAATTTCATTTCAGTAAATAGAGTGTGATACTTTGGCTAACAGTTCATTGGAGCAACAGCATATGTTTTATATTCGAAAGTCAGAACAACGGGGTAAAGCAAATTTTGGTTGGTTACAAAGTTTACATAGCTTTTCATTTGGGCGTTATTACGATGCGTCTCACATGGGAATTTCTGTTTTACGGGTAATTAATGATGATTTTGTTGCTCCTGCACAAGGGTTTGATACGCATGGTCATAGAGATATGGAAATTATATCGTATGTGACATCAGGGGCACTTAAGCATAAAGATAGTCGTGGTAATGAGCATATTGTTGCTCATGGTGAAATTCAATTGATGAGTGCAGGAAGTGGGATCCAACATTCTGAATATAATGCTTCACATACTGAACCTGTGAGTTTTTTACAAATTTGGATTAAACCTAATGTACTTGGTCAAGTACCTAGTTATCAGCAGCAACAAGTTATACAGAAGGGTGCACTGACGCTATTAGTATCACCATCTGGGCAGGATAATAGTTTAATGATAAAGCAAGATATGACTTTATCGCGCTTGGTATTGGTTGATAAAGAAGAGATTGAATTAAATACAGCTAACCGTTTGGGTTATCTGCATATTATTAGTGGTTCACTCAATATTGATACTAACCAATTTGTAGCAGGCGATGCTATTGGATTTAATCCAAATCAATCTATCAATATTTTGGCAACCGGTACTTTAGAAGCGCTTTGGTTTGATTTGCCTCTTGAGTGATCCAAAGCACTTAAGATTACTTTGATGAGTATAATAAACAGCTGTTTGAATTAATTTTGTAGCTTATTCAATGTTAACAACAGTGGGTACTTGGAGTGGAATTTTCAACGTTCCATTCCAAGTCAATAGCAAAAAGATATCAGCACTTTTGTGCGCGATTGTTTGAAATTAAGCTTGCTTGGTTAAAAGGTTTAGTAGGCATTTTTATTATTTATACAAAAACTTTTAACTCCTTCTAAAAGCATTTAACTAAAGAAAACAATTTAATATTTTAAATATAATCAGACTTTGTTGCTCTCGTCCTTGAATTTAAAATCGTGGTTATAAATTAATTATCTAAGTACTTCATTTGATAGCGCTTTAAATCTTGTTTAACTTGGGGGGCTAGTAAATATAACCCTATGATGTTGGCAATTGCCATTGAGAAAAACATTGAATCTGATATTGCGATTACCGACTCTAAACTCACTGATGCACCAATAGCAGTAAAAATACAAAAAATTAATTTATAACTTAAATCTTTTAAACGACTGTTTCCCACTAAAAAGCCCCATGCTATTGAGCCATAATAGGCCCACGAAATCATGGTAGAAATCGCAAACAAGAGCACAGCAAGACTGAGTAAATACGGAAACCACCAAATTACACTCGCAAAAGCTCGAGAGGTGAGGGCGACACCATCTATGCCATCTACCGAGGTGTAAGCACCTGTAATAACAATAACTAACGCTGTGATGGTACAAATCACCACAGTATCAATAAAAGGCTCAAGTAAAGCAACGTACCCTTCACGGATAGGCTCTTTTGTTGACGCAGTCGCATGTGCAATAGATGCAGCGCCAACGCCCGCTTCACAAGAAAAAGTGGCCCGTTTAAATCCTTGAATAATGACACCTACCATGCCGCCGACGACACCTTCGGGCAGAAAGGCGCTTTTAAAAATAAGTGAGATAGCAGCAGGGAGCTGCTCAAAGTGCCACAGTAAAACAAATAAAGCAGCTGCCAAATAGACACCAGCCATCAATGGCACTACTTTCTCAGTCACTTTTGCGATGCTCTTTATACCGCCAATGATCACAAAGCCAATAATCAGGGCGAGGATAAAACCAAAGAGCCACCCTTTGTCACTAAAAAAGTGAGGTTCAGAACCTAAAGCAATCGAAAACTGCATAAAAGCTTGATTAGATTGCAGCATATTACTGCCACATAAGGATGCAATCACGCAGCAAATTGCAAAAAAAACCGCTAAAAACTTACCTGCTTTGTGATACCCAAGACCTGCTAAACCATCACGTAAGTAATACATTGGACCACCATGTACTTGACCTGATGGACTAATTTGGCGGTATTTTACCCCAAGTGTGCACTCTAAAAATTTTGTCGACATGCCGAGTAAACCTGCGACTATCATCCAAAAAGTTGCTCCTGGCCCACCAATTGAGACTGCAATTGCGACGCCAGCGATATTGCCAAGCCCAACAGTACCCGAAAGTGCAGTCGTCAGAGCCTGAAAATGTGACACTTCGCCTGGGTCATTTGGATTTGAATAATCACCTTTTATAACTTTTACAGCATGGTTAAAGCCTTTAAAATTCAAAAAACCAAAATAAGCGGTAAAAACACTGGCCGCAATAATTAGCCAAATTACGATTAAGGGTACCTGAGTGCCTGCAAAAGGAATCGCATAAAAAATAATTTGAGTAAACACAGTCGCAATAGGAGCAAGATAGTGGTCAAGTGTATTGTCAATGCCATTGCTCGGTACATCAGCAAAAGCGAAAGAACTAAACATTAACAAGGCAACAAAAACCAATTTTGACATGCGATCACCGTAATTATGAATTTTTTAGAAAAGTGGAATTCATATTAACAGTTAGGAAACAATTAAATAGCCTAAATTTTACCTTTGTTGTTTTAGATTGCAGCTAAGGAGACCTTAATTAGCGATGTTAATGTTGATAGCTGTGAATTACTAAAATTACTTAACTTTCCCGCTAGGGTGTAAAATCATTTGCTTATATTTCTTACTTAATTAGTTCAACGGGTCAACTTGAGGACCTCAATAGTAGGTCTGTAAAAGGGCATTAGCATTAAATTGATTGCTTCAATAATGGTGTTCCATTTATAGTGAGCTTATACAAGTTATTGTAAGGTAAGGTGTAAATGGAACTTAGCATTGGGTTAATTGGTTTAATCATTTTTATTGGTTCGTTATGTGGGCTGGCCGCTTTTATCCAGATCCAAGGCTTAAAAGAACAAATGAACCTCTTAAAACAGCAAGTGTCTCGTTTATCTAAAGATGGCGGCGATAATTTAGACGTTTCATTCGCTGATAATCAAGCACTTGATGCTCAGTCTCAGATAAGCCTTGAATCAACTTCTCATCTTCATGCTACGTTTTCAGACATGCCCCTTGAAAGACCGGATCTTAAAACATCAGCACCGCACCATCCAAGTGCAACGACTAAACAATTAGAACCTACGCCAAGTATTCTAAAGGATTTTTTTAAAGAGGTTAAAAACCAACTTGAATTCAATTGGATGGTTTGGATTGGGGGACTTGCTTTAGCGTTTGGTGGGGTGTTTTTTGTAAACTACGCATTAGAGGCCGGTTTATTGTCGCCTACAATGCGAGTGATGTTAGGTGCCTTATTTGGCATTGCCAGTATTTGTGCTGCACAGTACCTTCATCGTCGAGAAATTGTCTTTGAACGTTTTACTAATTATATCCCTGCAGCGTTGGCGGGAGGTGGCTTTATTAGTTTGTTTGCATTGACTTTATTTTCGTTAATCAATTATCAACTTATATCGGCAACTACAGCCTTTGTTCTTTTAGCATTTATTGCAGTAAGTGCCAGCTGGTTCGCACTTCGTTTTGGTCCACTCCTTGCTGTACTTGGTATTGTCGCAAGTTACAGTGTGCCGCTTTGGGTTTCAAGCGGTCAAAGTATGCTGTTGTTTGTTCTGAGTTATATTGCGATGGTGACAATTTCAGCAACTTTAGTAGCAAGCAAAGTAAAGCGCGTTTGGCTTTGGTATTTGATTTGGTCTGGTCAATTACTTTGGCTTTTAGTTGCCTCTTTTGTCCACACGGATGAGCACTTCCATCTGGCTATTGGCATTTTTTCAGTCTTTAGCATTATTCTTCTCATTGTTGTACCAAGGCTCACATGGCGACTCATCTCTGTTTCAATCCCCAACCTGCAATTTAAGCAATTAATGACATTGCGCCCAGACAATATTCTATTAGTAATCGTGTTGCTTTGTGTCTCCATTGCGCTACTTGGCACAGGTGATTTTGTAAGTAATTCTCTATTGGCTATCAGTATTACTAGTTTGTTATTTTTAGCACCGCAACGATTTAATGGTTGGGATAGTTGGTTGTTTTTTGGTTTATTAATATTACTTATATTAAT
This sequence comes from Pseudoalteromonas tunicata, assembly GCF_002310815.1. NCBI lineage: Bacteria > Pseudomonadati > Pseudomonadota > Gammaproteobacteria > Alteromonadales > Pseudoalteromonadaceae > Pseudoalteromonas > Pseudoalteromonas tunicata. The sequence goes on from NZ_CP011033.1 coordinate 895,203, forward strand.
AGTAAGCCAAGTACTGCCAAGCAGTGATCAAGATGGTTTATTAGCATTTAGCGGTACTTTTTTAATTGCTCTTGCAGCAAGTGCAATTATTTTGAGCTACGGCTGCTATTTTTCGTTTCGTTTTCCAACCAGGTTAAGTTTTAGCTTAATCGCTGTTTTATCGCCTTTTTGTTTATTGGCAAGTACCTATGTACAAATTGCAGATAAATGGCTACCGCAAGTGTATGGCTTGTGGTCAACATTTTTGTTGTTAAGTGCTGCTGCGATGGTTTGGGCATCAAAACGGCACCTAAGTACTTGGCAGCGCTTTATTTGGTGGTGCGGAGTGAATGCCAATATTACACTCGCTATGACTATGTTACTTGATAAAACAGGACTTACGCTTGCTTTAGCAATACAAGTATTTTTGATTAGTATCTTGGTGAAACGTACTCACGTTGACATGCCTCACTGGCCATTAAAAGTGCTTACTTTTTTGGTTACGATTCGTTTAACCATGGCGCCTTGGCAGGCTGATTATCAACAATTCGAACTAATAGGAATGCATTGGACTAGCGTTATTTATCCATTGGTTATTGCATTATTTGTTATGGCTGCTAAATGTTGGCAGTCAAGCACTTTAAAAGCTTGGTTACAAGGTGCAGCCCTTCATTGTATCGCTTTATTTATAACCACCCAAACCAGTCTTTTGTTAGTTGGTAATATGCCTGATTTTGGGCATCTTTCGCTGCATGAACACATAGTGCTGAGTATAAACTGGTTATTACTTGCAGGTGCTTACCTTTATCGTAGCAAATTTGCTAATAAATTATGTCAGTTGTATCAAATCGCGGCGGGTATTTTGATATTTGGTTCATTTGCATATCAGTTTGAGTTGTTTCTCGAACAAAATCCGCTTTTTGAGCAGATTAATATTGGTTCAATGCCAATATTTAATTGGCTTTTATTATGGTGGGGAGCACCTGCGATATTATTTATGGTAATCGCACATTTATTGACCCCTATAAACACAAGATTAAAAAAAGCGTGTCACTTTATAGCTGCATGTTTTGCTGTTTTATCCGTCAATGCACTTATTCGCCAATGCTGGCAAGGTGAATATATCGATTTATCAAACGCTACATCTGATGGAGAAATGATCAGTTACTCACTCTTTTGGCTTTTTATCGCTTGTATTACTGTGATTATGGGGCATTTTAAAACGAACTTAATGATTCAAAAAGTGGGCCTGGCCTTACTTGCGATTGTAATTGGTAAAGTATTTTTGGTTGATATGGCCAATTTGACCGGATTATTGCGAGCGGCTTCGTTTGTAGGTCTTGGTTTATCATTGGTTGGATTGAGTGGCTTATTTCAATGGTTGCGCAAACGTAATTATACTGTTTCTAACTGAGCGTATGATTTATGGTTTTTTTTTGATTAAATTTGCGATTTCGAACCCTTTATAGATATTTGAGGCAACTAAGTCGTAAAATTATATGTTTCTTTAATTGAAACGCGTGTCTTTTGTTGTTTTTTGTTAGTGAAAAGCATCGCTATATTTATTACATCCTATTACATAAAAATTGACGATAATTTCATAAAACTAAGCAAAGCATTCTTGCTGGAATTTACTTTTTAGGCTTTAACACTTTAACTTTAGAGTGTTTTAAAGTTTAGTAACTTTTTGTTTTAGTTGATTTTATGTTTATTTTTTCAATCTTGAAAGCATGAGTGAATGTTAAGGGTGCCCGTTTTATTAGTGTCGAAAAATAACACTGTTATTATAAAAATGTGTTAACGAAAAATATCAGAGTACTATCAATATCTACGAATAAAGTGTAAGATTTAGCCATATTTATGAAAATAAATGTACTCTCACCAAATTAAGCACGATTTACGGAGCTCGGCATGAAATTAAAAAGATTAACTTGTGGCGTTTTGTTGGCTCTAGGCGGCCAAGTTCAAGCCAATGAAGTTTGTAGTAGTGAAGTGTATGGGGTTAATCTTAATGCCGGCTCGAGCATCGTAAAAATTACCCCTACAACGGGTCAATTTGCGTTGCATTCATCTGTGTTGCAATATTCAGATGCACTGGCGTATCAAGAATCAACGGATCGCCTTTATTATGTTACCAAGCCAGTAAATGGTAAGCCGCGTTTAGTCTATGTTGACATGGCAACAGAGCAACATGTTGATGTTGCAGCAACAACAGGTACTTATCGTTTAGCATTTTCTCCAGATGGTCAAACACTTTGGGGTTCTTCAGAAGATACCGTATTTAATATAAATACTAACGACGGCACAGTAAGCAACAAAGTAACTCTAACAGGATTTGCAACTGATGCAGACAAACTGTGGGGTGATATTGTATTTATTAACGATACATTACACATAGTAACTAATAAAAAGTTATTTGCTGTTGATTTAGCCGCTGGCACTGTACGCGAAGTGGGCATGCATAACTTAAGTGTAACAGGCTCAACGATTGACTCACTGGGTCAATTATTAGTATCGAGCAATGCTGGTAATAATAAAACCGACCTCTATACCTTAGATCCTGCAACAGCTAAACCATCATTATTAAGCTCAATTAACTATCGTATCAATGACCTTGCAACGCGTACTTATGTACAACCAGCATGCACACAATTGCAAGATAACGTATCGTCTGTTGAAGCAATAAAAAACAATTCGGTTGAAGGGCAAGTTCTGCATGCTCGAGTGCATTTTGAGCAACCGATTTCAACCGATACAGTTACTTATTTAAATATTGAAAACGCATCGGCTCAAAAAAATGCCGATTTTGACCGTTTTGTTGAATTATCATTTGATAATGGCATGACTTGGACCAGCGTTAAAAACATTTCAACCATCGCCACTACGGATGCATTCAAAGGGTTAAGCCACTTTGATGTGCGTATACATTCTTTCAAAGATGGTGATATTGAAGGCAACGAAAATTTTGTGCTAGAAGCATGGAATGAAGGTCAAGCAGATAAAAAGTCACGTATTTTCACTATTGTTGATCAAGACAGCTCTTCTCCTGATGTAACCTCAGTAACACTTACTTCTGAAAATGTACCTGAAGGCGTTTTCATGGTGGCTGACGTTGTTTTGTCACAAGCGACAACCTCAGAATTTGATCATTACATTCAATTAGTCACTAACAGTGAAAACCCTGCTTATAGTGCTCTAAATGAAGATTTTACTGGCCAACTAGAAATCAGTTTTAACCGTGGTATTTCATGGCAAAGTATAGGTTTGGTTGGTGAGTTAATTAAAGCTCGCATTTATGAAGGTGTTTCTGAGTATAAACTGCGTGCAAAAGTCTATTCAGACGGTGTTACAGAAGGAGCTGAAACTGCAGCAATTTCAATTTCAGCTTCTAGCGATGGCCTATTTGCTATTGAACGTCCATTTACTATAAATGACGCAGTAAAAAGTTGTCTACCTAAGGTCATGTACACTATCGCCTTACCAAACCCATTTAGCGAAGATGGTTATATGGACTTTGAGGTTGGCTACCGTTCAGAAGCAAAATGTGATGGTCAGTACAAATTTGAATTAGTAGAAACCAGTATTTCTTATGTTGATAAAGCAAAGAAAGGTGTCGATTTTAGTACTCTAGTTGATATAAAAGACATTAACTCTCGTGAGTTTGAGCAATTTGCTGTTGATGCAAGTGGCGTAGTAACAATTGATGTACCTAAAGGTTCTGCTGGTTTTGTAGTTCGTGTGTATGGTAAACCAGATGATATTATTGAAGGCCCTGAAGAGTTTTCAATTAATGCTTGGGCATCACCAGACCAATCAGATTTATTCTTTAAAGATATTACAATTTTAGATGGTGATAATATCACACCATCAACGTCACCAAATGTATCTCTGTTGTCGATTAATCCTAATCCTGCGGCTGAAGGTCAAACCGCTCGTATTACGGTTTCACTTGAAAAAGCGACCACAGTTATAGATAGCGTCCTAAATGTAAAATTTAATGATGTTGAAGCTATTAGCACTGAAGATTATAACAATATTGCTGCTGTTAGTTTTGATGTTGGTGCAACATGGCAAAGTGTTGATTTAAAATCTCAAGCTGCTTTGTTATTGCCAATAGGAACACAGACAGTATTAATCGATGTTGCTACAAAGACTGATGACGAGTTTGAAACCAGTGAAAGCACAATGTTTTCTGCTTGGGGTCAAGATGATCAAAGTGATTTTAAAACCCGTAAGTTAACTATCACAGATATGACAACCGCTTCGATATCTTTAAGCAGCGTAACTGGTAATGTAGTTGAAGGCCAACAAGTCGAATTATTACTTCGACTTAATCAAGCATTAAATGAAGATGCTACAATTTATTTTGCTCCCTATGATGGCACAGCTAAAGTTGGTCAAGATTTTTCAGCTTATAACTATACGATCACGTTAGAGGCAGGAAAAACAGATTACAGTATATTTATTAACACTACTGACGATCTTGATTTAGAAGATATTGAATATTTTGATGTACAAGTGACTGGCCTGGTAAATGTATCTGGTTCACAAACGTTACGTGTATTCATTAATGATAATGAGCAAACTCCAACCATGGACCAAGTTCGTGCTTTAGCTACTTCAGTTAAAGAAGGCGATGAAGCGAGTTTTGCTGTTTCGTTAACCCATGCTCTAAATGCTCCAACGTTAGTAAGTTTAAGCCTAACAGATGATTCAGCAAAAGCTGGTGATGATTTTGCTTCAATCGTCAATGTAAGCTTTGATAATGGCGTTACTTGGTCTTCAACAACGTTGCCAAACACGGTTGAAGTACCCGCTC